>CACXCQ010000085.1 GCA_902766185.1 uncultured Eubacteriales bacterium | reverse complement strand
GGAGCCAATCGGGAGACACCCGGCAGTACAAGGCGCTGGTGGACTATTTCGGCAGGATCCCGGAGGGGGTGCTCGTGATCCTCACCGCCGATAAGCCCGTCACCACCGGAGATTATAATAAGCAGAGCGATGGCAGGAAACTGAATAAGCTCAAGACCGCCGTCAAAAAAGCCGGCGGCAAAGTCTACGAGTTCACTCCCCTTGATCAGAATCAGATCATAGGCTTCATTTCCAAGCGGTTCATCGCCGCCGGAAAGACCTGCAGCCCATCCGTGCTGCGGCACATCGTAAACGACACCGGCTACGGAAATAAGTATGTCGAATACGACCTGTTCGCCCTGGAGAATGACCTCAGAAAGATCATCGCCCACTGCGGAAGCAAACCGGTGATCACCGAAGAGGATCTGAGAAGCACACTCACCGTCAATCCGGAGAACAACATCTTCCGCATGCTCGACGCCATCAGCCTCGGGAGGAAGGACCAGGCGCTGATCCACCTGAACAACATGCTGGAGGAGGGGGAAAACGAATTTGGCATTCTGGCCAGGGTGATCCGGCATCTGGAAAACCTGGTCAGCGCCCGGGAGGTGGCAGACGAGGGCAGGGGCCGGCAGGCGGTCTATCAATACCTGACGAAGGAAAGGCACATGGGAGATTACCCCGCGAAGAACGCGATCTCCACCGCCTCGCGCCTGTCAACGGAGAAGCTCCACCACATGCTTCTTTCCGCCCTTCAGGTGGACGAACACGTGAAATCCGGCCTCATGGACGGCCGGCTCGCCCTGGAATACTTTATCGCCGAGGTATGATCCATGACGAAGCAGAAGAAAGCGGACCTTGCGCTGGTGCTGGTCACCGTCTGCTGGGGAACTTCATACTATCTGATGGACCTGTGCATGGAGGAGATGGGACCCTTCATGCTGAACGTCTACCGTTTTCTTGGCGCCTTTGCCGTGATCGGGATATTTGCTTTCTCGAAGCTGCGCTCCGTCAGCCGGACCACGTTGAAGTACTCCTTTTTCATTGGGCTTGTCCTCATCGTCGTCTATTCCATGGCCACCATGGGGGTGAAATACACCAGCCAGTCCAACGCAGGTTTCCTCTGCGCCATGGCGGTGATCTTCACGCCGATGCTGCTCTTCATTCTTTACCGCATCATTCCGGAGCGGAAGATCATTCTTGTGCTGGCGATGTGTGTCGTGGGAATGGCGCTGATGACTCTGAACGAGCATCTGCAGGTCGCCAGTGGCGACATCATGTGCCTGATCTGCTCCCTGGCCTACGCGGTGTACATGGTGCTCATCGAGCGGGCGCTGAAGCATGAGGATGTAGACGCTTTTCATCTCGGGACATTCCAGCTTTTGTTCACCGGCCTGTTCATGCTGATCCTGACGCTGCTCTTCGAGACCCCGTGCCTCCCGCAGACGGGGATGTGCTGGTTCGGCGTTATCTTCCTTTCCGTTTTCTGTACGGGCGCCTGTTTTATCGCCCAAAACCTGGCCCAGCAGTATACCTCAGCCACCCACGTGGGGATCATCTTCTGCCTGGAGCCTCTGTTTGCCGCAGTCGTCGCTTTCTTCCTGGCAGGGGAGGTGCTGCTGCCCAGGGCTTATGCGGGAGCCGCGCTGATGCTGGCGGGGCTGCTGATCATGGAGGTCGATCTGCCCGCTTTCCGCAAAGGCAGGGAGTGATATTTTCGGACTATTTCGGGATTTCTGATCAATGCAAGTATACGTTGCTATACCTGCATTATTTTGTTACAATATTTATGTATAATCAGATATCGAACAATATATAGTAGTTGACACAGAAGGAGGAAGTTTCATGAGTGAGAACGCATGCAACTGCAACTGCGCTGAGGCAAGGGCGGCTATGTTCGCTGACCTGGCCCCGACACTGGAGAAGTACGCGAAGGTGCCGGGAAGCCTGATCACCATCCTGCAGAAGGCGCAGGAGATCTATGGCTATCTTTCACCGGATGCCATCAATTACATCTCTGAATGCACCGGAATCGCTCCGGCGAAGATCTACGGCGTGGCCACATTCTACGCCCAGTTCCGTCTCGAACCCATCGGCAAGTACCTGATCATGCTCTGCAAGGGCACGGCCTGCCACGTCAATGGGGCGGATATGATCGAGGAAGCGATCTGTGAGCACCTTGACATTCAGGACGGAGAGACCACCGAAGACGGTATCTTCACCCTGAACAACGTAGCGTGTCTCGGATGCTGCTCCCTGGCTCCCGTTATGATGGTCAGAAGCAGCGATGGGGACGAAACATACGGAAACCTGACCAAGGATTCCGTAAAGGTTATCCTCGATGAGATCAAAGAGAAAGCGGAGGTGAGCGCATGAGAGTAGTCGTAGGACAGGGCAGCTGCGGCGTTGCCACCGGAGCGAAAAAGACCGCGGCGGAATTCGAGAAGCTGATCGCGGATAAAAACCTTGGCATCGAAGTAGGCGTCACCGGCTGCGTCGGAACCTGCTATCTAGAGCCCATCGTGGACGTCTATGAGGACAACGGCGAAATGACCAGATACGTCAAGGTCCAGCCGGAAAACGTTGCGAAGATCGTCGACGAGCATCTGGTCGGCGGAACTCCTGTGGCTGAGCAGGCCATCAGCGAGGAAGACAAGGGATTCACGAAGGGCCAGCAGAGGATCGTTCTGAGAAACTGCGGCGTCATCAATCCCGAGAACATCGATGAATACATCGCGGCTGACGGATACAAGGCCATCGAGAAGGTCCTGACCTCCATGAAGCCGGAGGAAGTCATCGAGGAGATCAAGGCATCAGGCCTGAGAGGAAGAGGCGGCGCCGGATTCCCCACCTGGTTCAAGTGGAACGCAGCCAAGGCTTCCCCGGGCAATGAGAAATATCTGGTCTGCAATGCTGACGAGGGCGACCCGGGCGCGTTCATGGACCGTTCCGTCCTGGAGGGCGACCCCCACTCGCTGCTGGAAGGTATGATCATCGGCGGATACGCCATGGGTGCCTGCGAAGGCATCATCTACTGCCGTGCGGAATATCCTCTGGCCATCAAGCGTCTTGAGATCGCCATGGACCAGGCAAGAGAAAAGGGCTTCCTGGGCAAGAACATCTTCGATAGCGGTTTCGATTTCGATATCCGCATCAAGGCCGGCGCGGGCGCATTCGTCTGCGGCGAGGAAACTGCGCTGATCGCTTCGCTGGAAGGCGAGCGGGGCATGCCCAGACTCAAGCCG
>CACXCQ010000084.1 GCA_902766185.1 uncultured Eubacteriales bacterium | reverse complement strand
GGCAGTGGGGGTCGAACCCACACGGTGTTGCCACCACGGGATTTTGAGTCCCGCACGTCTGCCAATTCCATCATGCCGGCACGACTTGTCCATTATAGCATCAAGCCGTTATGATTTCAAGTTCTTCGTCCTCGATTTTCTCCATATGTCTGCGGCCGATCAGACGGTACATGACCGGAATGATCAGCAGCGTCGTTGCCGTTCCGAAGATCAGGCCGCCGATGCAGACGATCGCTACCGGCTGCACCATTTCCGCGCCGTTTCCGATCCCGATAGCCAGAGGCATGAGGCCGAGTACGGTGGTCAGCGCAGTCATGATGACCGGGCGCATTCGAACGGATCCTGCTGCCAGGATCGCCTCCTCCATCTCCATGCCCTCAAGCCGGAACCGGTTGATGCAGTCCACCAGCACGATGGCGTTGTTCACCACGATGCCCATCAGCATGACGAAGCCCATCATGGAGACCACGCTGAGCACGTATCCGCAGAGCAGAAGCGCCATCATGCCGCCGGTGAAGGCCAGCGGAACGGTGAAGATGATGATGAACGGCGAGCGCAGGGACTGGAACTGGGCCACCATGATGAGATAGACCAGCAGGAACCCTACGATCAGCATCAGCACCATCTGCCGCATGGCGTCCATGATCTCCTCGTTCTGGCCGCCATAGTCGATGGTGACGCCGGGCTTGACCAGCTTTTCCCCATCGATGGAGCGGCGGATGGACGAAGTCACCCTTGTGATGTTGTAGCCATCCTTCACCGCGGCGCTTACGACTGCGCAGCGCTTCTGGTTGTCGTGGTCGATCTGGTTTAAGGAAGCGTCATCATTGATCTCCGCGATGGAGGTCAGCCTGATCTTCTTCCTCGTTCCGTCCGGCTTATCGATGGACAGTTTCATCTTCTCCAGCTCTTCCCTGGTGAATCCGGAGGTCATGTTTTCGATGCTGACGTCGATGTTGCTCCCGGACCTCTTCAGGGTCGTGGCGCTCTCCTCCTTCTTGAGCTTGGCGGCGATCTGCTGGTACACCTGTGCTACCGTGAGCCCGTCCTCCATGGCCTCGTTCTTATCCACCGTAACGTGGACCTCTTCCGTGCTGTACTCCGTGATGTCCGACACATCTTCCAGCGATTTCATGGTGCGCAGCTGATCTTCGATGGCTGCGGCGGATTCACGCAGAGCGTCAAGATCATCGGAATAGAGCGTGATTCCGATATCCGATCCGCCCATGTAGTCGGTCATGTCCATATCGGCGGAGGTCTCCACCGTAAGGTCGTATTTCTTCTCGTATTTTCGCAGGATACTGACCACCTGATCCGCGTTTTCTGTCTTGTCCTCGTCCATGACGATGTACATGCTGGTCTGGGTCACGTCCTCGGTCTGGGCGGAAATGCCCATGACGCCGAGGGTATCCGCGGCCAGCATGGCTCCCGCAGTCTCCACACCGTCGACCTTGCGCACCGCCTCCATGATCTCGTCGTTGATCGCGGCGGTCTCATCCAGCTCCGTTCCCTCCGGCATGGTGATCTGGGCCGAGATCTGTGGCGTAGACATGGAAGGCATGTATTCGAATCCTCTGGTGAGGAGGAGCGAACTGGATCCGATCAGCAAAACCAGGGCGCCGATGATGAGCCACTTCTTGTGGTTCAGCCCCCAGTTCGCGATGCTCCTGTACCTGACGAGAGCCGGGCTGTCCGGGCCGAGGATCGTCTTTTGGGGAGACTTGGAAAGCAGTCCCCGCGACATGGCCGGAACCAGTGTCAGGGCGATCATCAGACTGGCCAGCAGCGAATAGGTCACCGTCAGGGCGATATCCATGAAGATGTCCTTGGTGGTCCCCTCCACGAACACGATGGGGACGAACACACAGATGGTAGTCAGTGTGGACGCGGTGATGGCGCCCGCCACCTGGACCGCTCCGGAAACGGCGGATCTGGTCAGGGAATACCCCAGACTTCGCAATCGGTAGGTGTTCTCGATGACGACGATGGAGTTGTCCACCAGCATGCCGACGCCGATGGCCAGACCGGACAGCGAGATCATGTTCAGCGTGACGCCGGAGAAGTACATCAGCGCAAGGGCGAAGAGAACGCTCGCCGGGATGCTGATGGCGGTAATGATGGTGGGCCGGATGTCGCGCAGGAAGAACAGCAGGATCAGGATCGCCAGGATCGCACCCAGGATCAGATTGTTCAGCACGGAGTGGATGACCACGCGGATATAGTCCCCCTGATCCACTAGCGGGGTGAATTTCAGTCCGTCGTGTTCCTTCTCCAGAGACGCGAACTTGTCCCGGATATTGTCCGCCACATCCGCCGTCGCGTAGGTCGACTGTTTGGTAAAGCTCAGGAGAACGCCGTTGTCTCCGTTGATCCGGGCGTAGGTCTCATCGTCCTCCGCCGCGGAGATCACGTACCCCACGTCTCTGACGCGGATAGGCTCGATGCCATCGATGTCCAGATCGAACAGGATCAGTCCCTCCATTTCAGCCTGATCCTTTATCCGGTCCCCGACGCTGACCAGGACTTCCTCGTCCCCTTCGGTGACGTATCCCGCCGGCATGCTGAAGTTCTGGGCCTCCAGAATGGAGGAGACCGTATCCATGGTGATGATGTGGTTGAGATCCCCGCCGGCCAGAGCGGCTTTCCGGGAGTCTTCGATCTCCTTCAGCGTGCCCTCGAGCTGAGAGATCACGGTGTCGATCGTGCTGCCTGCGGCGCTGAGATCGGAATATCCTGTGCCAAGGGAGAAGATCAGCGCGTTCTCCTGGTCCTCGATATCCGAAAGCCCCTGATCGATCTGGGCGATCCCGTTATCGATCTGCTTGATGCCCTCATCGAACTGGGTGATGTCCGCCTCCTGCAGCTGCGTGATCAGAGCGTACAGATCGTCCAGCGTGGCGAATCCGGATTCCTCCAGCAGCTGCTGCGCGGCCTCCGGGTTTCCGGAGGCGATCATCTCCGCGACGGTCTCTGCCAGATCAAGCAGAGCCGGCAGGTTGTCCTTCTGTGCCAGGAGCTGATCCTTCTGCGCCTGCAGAGCAGATTTCTGGGCCTCCAGCTTCGCCCTCTGCGTCAGCAGCTTCTTCTTGGCCTTCGCCATCTCGTCAGCCGCCTTCTCCTCTCCCCGGGTGATCTGCTTCTCCCCGCTCTTGACCTTGTTCTTTCCTGATTTTGCCTTGTTGATCCCCTTCCTGACCTTGGATTTTCCATCGTCGATCTCATCGTTGATGGCTGCCTTCACATCGGCGTTCAGCCCGTCGATCTTCTCCTGGTCCAGGACGATCTGAAGGCCGTTGTCGATCATGCCCATGGCAGAGACCGACGCCACCCCTTCCGTTCCTTCCAGCGGATTCATCAGCTCATCCCTGGTGAACGCGGAGACCTCGGCTGCGTCCTTGTCCTCCATGGACACCGCCGCCACCACTACGGGGAGCATATCCATATTGATCTTCATCACCACGGGCGAGCCGGCGGAGTCGGGAAGCTGATCCCGGATCTGATCCACCTTATCGCGGATATCCACGGAGATCGCGTCCATGTTCACATCATCGGTGAACACGAGGGAGATATACGAATAGTTGTCCGCGGAAACAGAGCTGAGTTCCTTCACGTTGGGAAGAGTCGCCAGCTGCTGTTCCAGCGGCTCGGTGATCTCCACCTCTGCCTCCTCGGCGCTTGCCCCGGGATCCGCGGTAAGCACGATGGCCACCGGCGCGTTGATGCTGGGGAACAGATCAGGGGTCATTTTGTACAGCGCAACACCGCCAAAGATCAGCACGATGATCATGGCGACGAAAACAGTAAACGGTTTTTTAACGCTGAATTTCGACAGCATGGTTTCTCCCGCGCCTTTCGGCGCTCCGGCCTCCGCCGGTCTATTTCATATGCCGCAGCTCCCAGACACTTCCCCGGTAGATGTCGATGTCCAGGTCCTTCGCTCCCCCGTCCACACTAGGCGAGGAACCCTCGAAGGTGTACTGGCAGAAGGTCCATTCCCTTCCGTCCGGAAGCTCATCCGCTGCCTCCGGATCGCTGATCCATACAGGATACCCGCTGTAGCCCGCGGCAAGGTATTTCTCGTATACATAGGGGTTCGCGTACAGGATCGGCGTGCAGCCGTAGTGCTCCTCAAGCTCCTCGAGCAAAGGCTGGAGTATCCCGTCCAGCTCCTCCTGGGTCGGCGGCGCAGTCTCGTATTCACCGTACATCTCCACATCCACTGCCGGGGGGAGCGGTCTTCTGGCCGAATAACTGCGCAGCACCGGAAGCGTTCCCGTAATGGTCCTCGGAACGGTATCGATGAAGTTCTCCGCCTGGGTCTCCCCTTCTGTATCAAAGCTCAGAAAGTGATATGCTCCGGTTTTGAGGCCTGCTCTTCTGGACTTTTTCCAGTTGTCGCGAAAAGCCGGATCCACATGGGTGCTGCCCTCCGTAGCCTTGATAAAGGCGAATCGGTAGCCTTCCCCGCGGACACCCTTCCAGTCGATCTCCTCCTGGTACGAGGAGACATCGATGCCCTCCGGAAGATCTTCCTCATCAACCGGAGACTGGGTCACATAGGCGACCCCCTGGCAGCCGACGGCAAGCACCAGTATCAGCAGAAGAAGAATGGCTGCGATCGGAATGACGCGGCGGATGGCCGGTGCCCTCTGATCCTTCCTCTTGTTTCTGTGCTCGTGTCGATGCCGCATAACTGCTCCGTTTTCCTGTGATCCCTGCCCGACCGTAAAAATAGCCGGACAAAGTTATTATATGCGTATTATACACCCGATGCAACGATGCGTTTTTCTTATAAAAAGAAAAACAGACGACCGGTTACCCGTCGTCTGTCGATAGTGGTGCGGCCAGCCGGACTTGAACCGGCACGGTCTCCCACACGCCCCTCAAACGTGCGCGTCTGCCTAT
>CACXCQ010000083.1 GCA_902766185.1 uncultured Eubacteriales bacterium | reverse complement strand
GGAACGACCTTGTCCTCATAGCCCAGCTCGCTGCAGGAGCACAGCATTCCGTAGGATTCCACGCCACGGAGCTTGCCCTTGGTGATCTTCACGCCGCCCTCCTGTTTTGGCTGGCCGTGAAGGGGACCGGGGATCCGGCTCTTGTGCAGGGCCACCGGCACATATGCTCCCTCGAACACATTCGGTGCTCCCGTGACGATCTGGAGCAGTTCTCCATCCGGTGCTCCCACATCCATCCGGCAGATCACCAGCTTGTCCGCGTCGGGATGGGGTTCGATCTTCTCGATGCGCCCTACCACGACCCGCTCGATGCCCTGGCCGAATTCCTCACAGGTCTCCAGGTTGGAGCCGGACATGATCATCCTGTCGCAGAACTCCTCCGTGGAAACACCCGGATCAATATAATCATTTAACCATTCCATTGGAACTAACATCGCTATCTTCCTCCTGACTGTCTACTTGAACTGATTGATGAAACGCATATCGTTCTCATAGAACAATCTGATGTCATCTACGCCGTACTTCAGCATGGCCACACGCTCTACGCCCAGGCCAAAGGCGAATCCTGTGTACTTCTCCGTATCCAGTCCGCCAACCTCCAGAACGCTGGGATGGACCATTCCGCATCCCAGGATCTCGATCCAGCCGCTGCCCTTGCAGACCCGGCAGCCTTTGCCGCCGCACTTGAAGCAGGACACATCCATCTCCGCGCTGGGTTCAGTGAAGGGGAAATGGTGGGGCCGGAACTTGGTCCGGGTGGAGGTTCCGAAGAGCTGCTTGGCGAAGCTGTCCAGCGTGCCCTTCAGGTCCGCCATGGTCACGCCCTCGTCCACCAGCAGTCCTTCCACCTGATGGAACATGGGGGAGTGGGTGGCGTCCGGTGTGTCGCAGCGGAACACCCGTCCCGGGGAGATCACTTTGATGGGCGGCTTCTGGGACAGCAGGGTCCGCACCTGTACCGGTGAGGTCTGGGTCCGCAGCAGGATGTCCTCGTTGATGTAGAAGGTATCCGTCATGTCCCTGGCAGGATGATCGGGTCCGGCGTTCAGCGCGTCAAAGTTGTTGAACACCGTCTCCACCTCGGGTCCCTCTACGATGGAGTATCCCATGTTGCGGAATACCCGGGAGATCTCATCCATGGTGATGGTCAGGGGATGCTTCACTCCCAGCCCTTCCAGCCTGCCCGGCTCGGTGACGTCGATCTTCTCCAGCTTGAACTGGGCTTCCTTCGCCGCGGCCTTCACCGCTTCGAACTTGTCCGACAGCATGGCCTCGATCTCAGCACGGACCTGGTTGGCCATCTGTCCGGTGCTCTTCCTCTCCTCGGGGGAAAGCTTGCCCATGCCGCGAAGGATCCCGGTCAGTTCCCCCTTCTTGCCGAGGAACCGCACCCTGATCTCTTCTGTCTGCGCGTGTGTTTTCGCTTCCTGGAGCTGCGCCTTCGCGCTCTCCAGTATTTTGTTTAACTGTTCCTGCATTGTCTGTTACCTTCTTGTATTTCTGTTAATGTTTTGTCTGTTCATTCTCTGCCCGTGCGGTACATCAGGATCCCCGCGGCTACCGCCGCGTTGAGGGACTCGATCCTCCCCGCCATGGGGATGATCACCCGCAGATCCGATGCCGCCAGCAGTTCCTCGCTGACGCCGCTGCCCTCGTTGCCGATGACCAGCGCGGACTTCTCCGGGATCTGCACCTCGAAGCAGTCCTTCCCGTTTTCCGGGGAGGTGACCACCAGCATCCTGCCGCTTTCCCTGATCAGCGGGATCAGCTTCTCCCGGCTGATGTCCGTCATCACCGGCATCCGCAGAAGGGATCCTGCCGCCGAGCGTATGGTCTTGGGGGCGTAGAGATCGACCGTTCCGGGAAGTGCTACCACTCCGCCGAAGCCGGCCGCCTCCGCGGTCCTCACCATGGTGCCGGCGTTTCCCGGGTCCTGTATCCTGTCCAGGATCAGAAGGGGCCCCTGCACCTCGTTCATGAAGGTCTCTCCTTCGTAGACGGGCTTATGGACAACGGCGATGATGCCCTGGGAGTGGACGGTGTCCGACAGTTCCCGGAACAGCTTCTCCTCCAGAAAGACGCATTTGTCCTCCGGGATCCAGCCGTCCGGTTCCTTCCCCGAACAGGCAAAAACCTTCTCTATCATGAGTCCCATTTCCAGGGCGTCTCGGAGGGGCTTCGTTCCCTCCAGGAGAAACTGCCCTGTCTCGTCACGGGATTTCTTTCGGAGAAGCTTTAAGGCCTGTTTGAATATGCGATTCTCTCGGGAAGCGATAACTTTCATACTGGTGCGCGGAACGAAAAACCGTTCCTTCAAGTACGTCAATAGCCGGTGGCGTTTCACCGGCTATTGCAAACCATTTTCTTGTCCTATCTCTTCAGGAAATCCGGAATGTCGATCCCGCCCAGATAGCTGGGTCTGTCGTTGTCCGGCACACCTTCGAAGTTGGCTGTGTTTCTGGAGGGCTCCGGCTTGGGTGCCTCTTCCGCGCTCAGCTCCATGGTGTTCCTGATGCTGGGGATCGATGTGTCGTCCCGGAAAGATCCTGTCGGAGTCTTCTCGAAACCTGCCGCGATGACGGTGATGGCGATCTCATCCTGCATTTCTTCCTTGATGGAAGTACCCAGAATGATGATGGCGTTGTCGTCGGCTTCCTCTTCGATCCTGGATGCGACCTTGTCCACATCGTACATCGTCAGTCCGCTTCCGCCGGTGATGTTGATCAGGACAGCTCTCGCGCCGGAGATCTTGGTCTCAAGCAGCGGGCTGTTGATGGCGTTGGATACCGCGTCTTCCAGCTTGTTGTCGCCGCTTCCTCTGCCAACACCCATGTGGACGATTCCTCTGTCCTTCATGATGGTGGTGACGTCCGCGAAGTCCAGGTTGATCAGCGCATCGTCCACGATGATGTCGGAGATGCCCTGTACGCCCTGTCTGAGCACATCGTCCGCCAGCGAGAAGGCTTCCAAAAGGGAAGTCTGCTCTTCAACGGTCTCCAGCAGCTTGTCGTTGGGAACTACCACCAGAGAATCCACGTATTTCTTCAGGAATTTGATGCCCAGCTCCGCGTGCTCGCCCCTTTTCTTTCCTTCAAAACGGAAGGGCTTGGTGACGACGCCTACGGTCAGGATCCCCATATCCTTGGCGATCTTCGCCAGGATCGGCGCTGCTCCTGTTCCTGTTCCGCCGCCCATGCCGCAGGTGATGAAGACCATGTCCGATCCGGAAATGAACTTCTGAAGATCCTCAAGATTCTCTTCTGCCGACTTCTGTCCGATTTCGGGGTTTCCGCCTGCGCCAAGACCTTTGGTCAGTTTCTCACCGATCTGTACTTTTGTCTCTGCTCTGTTTCTGGTCAGGGCCTGTTTGTCTGTATTGACTGCAATAAATGTGACCCCCTGCATCCCCGCTTCGATCATGCGGTTGATGGCGTTGCATCCGCCTCCGCCGACACCGATTACCTTGATTTCCTGCAGGTTTGACTCATTTGTTTCAAACTGTAACATTGAATACCTCCCGTATACTCTGAAACTACATGTAGTATATCATATTACTTTTGGGGCGTAAAGGAACAATAATTATTATCCCCTATATTTATGGTCCCTTTCTCCACATCCTCCTGATAAAGCCTGTAAACAACGGATTTCAGCTCTCCGCTCTGGATGCTGTCGATGATATTTCTGTATCTTCCCTTGCAGACCAGTCCATCATAGATATAGGCGTGGACCAGGCTTCCCTTGATATGGATCCGCTTGAAATAAAGGTCCCCGTTTTTCGCTGCGGCGATCAGGTCCATGGCCTTGTGGTAGACGTCCGTCTCCTTGATCCGGATCTCGTCTCCCTCCGTGGCCTTGGCCACCACCACATCGTCGACGATGGTCACCTTCTGGCGTTTGTCGGATATGCCCATGACCATGCCCTGGCTGTCGGTCACCACGTAGGACGTCTTGTTATCCTTGCCGGTCATGGCGAACTGGGCGGAAGCCTCCCTCTCCCGGACGATGATCTCCACGGTTCCCGGCAGGTCCCGCTGCAGCTTCGCGTCTTCGATGTAGAGGTTCTTTTTGATCTTGTGGCTGACGCCCCAGGGGTTCAGCAGGAAAATGCTGTCTCCCTTGTGTATCCCGGAAAGCTTCAGGATCTCCTTGTCCGTGACGGTCTTGTTGCCAATGACCGGGATCTCCGTGATCTGGAAGGCCGGCAGATGAGCAACGGCAAAAAGAGCAGCGATGGCGGCCACCACGATCAGCAGCCGGAGGATCCTGTTCTTTTTCCTGTGTTTTCTGTTTTTCTTCGGATGGGGCCGCCTTTCCGCTTCGGCATCCTCCAGCGAAAACCCGATGTCCTCTGCCGCTTCCGCCGGTTCATCCGGCCCGGCAACTTCGTCGGGTTTTGCGGCTTCGATGTTCTCCTCGATGCCGGAATCCTCGGTCAGGGTGTCCATCCTCCGGGTCTTGTCACTCTGATTGCTCATTGTAATCTTCCATGATGATATCGCAGATGTCCCGGACGGCCCGGGCAGATCCGCAGGCTCTGCAGTTTTCGGACATATCCTGCCACAGCCTCCGGTCGGACCTGATCTGTTCGATCCGGCCGATCAGGGGATCCTTCTCCAGATCTTCTTCGGAGATGACGATGGCTCCCCCCTTCTCCGCCACGGCCATGGCGTTGTAGTACTGATGGTTTCCCGCGGCGTCGGGGAACGGGACGAACACCGCCGGCACTCCGCTTACCGCTACCTCGGCAACGGTCAGCGCGCCGCTTCGGCTGATGACCAGATCCGAGGCCGCCAGCCGCCGGGCCATATCGTGGATGTATTCCGCGATCATGATGTTGTCCTTCAGTTCGACGCCCTTCTCCTTAAACTCGGTCTGCATGGCGTCGTAGTAGTAGCTGCCTGCGCCAAGCCAGACCTGCGTTGTGCTGTCTCCATTGTATTTTTCGATCACCCGGAGCATCTCGCGGTTCAGACGGCCTGCCCCCTGGCTTCCGCCGAAGGCCAGCACCACGAAGGT
>CACXCQ010000082.1 GCA_902766185.1 uncultured Eubacteriales bacterium | reverse complement strand
CTGACGGTTCTCCTCTTGATCCCTATGATTACGATCGGCCTGACCCGGATCTATCTGGGGGTGCACTACCCCACGGATGTGCTGGCCGGCTGGTGCCTGGGCGGATTCGCGATCTTCGTCGAGGCCACGATCATCCTGGCGCTGGAAAAGCACCGCTCCTCTCTTAACGGCCACGCACTCGATCAGTGACGGGGCCGATCAGAACAGCACGCTGCCCGGATCCCGGTCGAAGTAGATGCTCTTGGAATTGACGGAGAGCGGGATGCCGTAGCTGACTCTCACTTTTGGATCCAGGAATCCCATCCGCAGCGCTGCCTGTCCCGCGCTGAACATCACCCGGTTGTCCACCCGGTCGTCCGCCGCGATGGATACGGCCGATCCGACGGCTACGCCGAGGTCGGTAAGGGTCAGCGCACAGTTCGCGCCGGCTTTGACCGCCGCCGCGCAGTTTTCAAATCCGCAGTAGCTGCAGTGATCCAGCCCGAAGGGCACGTTCTTCACGCCGATGATGACCACGCATTCGCTCCGGTCCACGTTCCCCGCGTCCCGCTCAAAAAACTCCGCGCCGGTCTCCTTCGCGATGTCTCTCATGTGTTGCGCCAGCTTGTCTTTGTCCTCTCCGGTGATCACGAACGACTGCACATAGTCATTCCCGGAAGCCTTCGGCGCGGAGATCGCCGCCGTTGCCATCCGGTATCCTGTCTGGAGAACTGCCTTGCGTATCGCTTCTTCTCTCGCTTCGATCATGATTATTCTGTTCCTTTCGTGTTACTGCTTCTCACCTGCCGGAACAGCTCCTGCTGCCGGTCGTGATGGGCCTCGAACTTCGCGCGTTTTTCTTCTTCTGTTCCGAATTTCATGAACGCGTGGTAGGAGGTTTCGTCCTGCAGGGCCCGTTGCCAGAGCGCGTCCATGCTCATGTCCTCACCCGCGATCACCAGCTCATGCTTCAGGATCAGTGTCCGGCTGTCATCATCGTAGAGGATCCCGTCCCCGCAGGCGATTACCAGGCCGCCCTCCGAATCGCTGCTTTCTTCCGCGTTCCGGCACAGCGCCTCCACCTGCTCGTACTCCGCATTCCGGTAGGCGTGCTCGCCGCCCATCATGCAAAGCCTGGCAATGCTTCGGCCGTCATCCTCTTCGATTGCTTTGTCCAGATCCAGGACCTCCCAGCCTTTGCGGGCGGAGATGTCCCGGGCAGTCTCCATGATGGGCGCACCGAAAAATCCCGTTACAAAAATCAATTCTTTCATTGATGTTCCTTTCCTGCTTCTGTCTCGATGGTGTCATCGTCCTGACGTTGTCTATCATATCACAGTCGGCCGGAAACTCAAGGTGGACATTGCCTGAGCAGCAGGGCCTGCTCTTTTTGGGCGCACAGAAATCACACTATTTGACTACGAAATGTAACCAAAAAACGCTGTATCCATTGAATTTAAACTCGCCTTGGTTACCACCATCACGGGTACCTGGCCTCTCGGATAGTGATCTCAGGAATCGGTCGAGCATATTTACCAGAGAGATGCGTGGCATAATGTGAACCTAACCGTTTCAGATCCATAATCACATCGAATGACCGAAAAGTGTGTCCAGTTCATCCACGGTGTGTAACCAACGCCTCTCTGTTTTCAACGTTTTGCGGCGATCTTGGTTACATTTCGTCCCCAAAAAGTGCGTTGAGGCCATCAGCGCGCTCGGCAGCGGTTTGCGCTTGCCGTTTCCACTGCGGCACAACTATGGTATACTGTGAGCGAGGTGAAATGAGATGAAGATCTTTTCGAATATACCTGGTTTTGCGAAGCTGGTGTACTGTCTGAAATATTTCAATAAGTATAAGAAGAAGATCGAGGCGGCGAAGGCTGCCGGGGACGCGGAGGAAGAGCGCCGGCAGATCCTGGCGGCGGAATCCACCTGGGGACCGATGATCATGGACATGTTCGGCAGCGAGGTGATCGTGGATGGGCTGGAGAATCTGCCGGAGGAAGGACCGGCGGTCCTCGTGGGCAACCACCAGGGCTACGCGGACATCGCCGCTTATTTCGCGGCTTTCCAGAATTTCCAGTTCGGATTCGTGGCGAAGCAGGAGCTGGCGAAGATCCCGCTCTACGGGAAGTGGATGCCCAGGATCCGCAGCGTCTTCATCGAGCGGGATGATCCCAGGGCATCGCTGGAGGCCATCAAGCGCGGCGTCGAACTGCTGGAGCAGGGCTTTTCTCTGGTCATCTTTCCGGAGGGGACCCGCTCCAAGGGACCTGTGCCCGGACCCTTCATGAAGGGATCGCTGAAGCTGGCGACCAAGCCTGGCGTACCCATCGTGCCGGTTTCCCTGCACGGAACGTATAAGATGTATGAGCAGACCGGCGTCCTCTCGCCGGCGAGGATCCGCGTCATCGTTCACCCACCAATAGAAACAAAAAACCTCTCCCGCCAGGAGGAGAGGTCTCTCAATGAACGTGTGGAAAAGATCGTCACCGACGGCGTACGCCGGCTGGCGATCGAGGAGGGCGACCTGCCGGAGGAGTAAACTCCTTGCAGTCGTCCTGCGGTCGTCCTGCAGTTCTGCAGTCCTACAGGCCCATGCCGAACTTGT
>CACXCQ010000081.1 GCA_902766185.1 uncultured Eubacteriales bacterium | reverse complement strand
GTGACCGAGGATGAGCTGGCCATGGCCAAGGAGCAGGTGAAGAGTTCCTTCATCTTCGGCCTGGAGAACATCAACAGCCGCATGTTCAACCTGGGGAAGAACAAGCTCCTGCTCGACCGGGCTTATGAGGCGGACGAGATCCTGGACTCCTTTGATCGGGTGAGCCCGGAGGATATTCTGGAATGCGCCCGGATCATCGGGGATGACCGCAATTACTGCGGCGCGGCCGTCACCGGCAGGAAATTCGACCTGGAGGCAGCGGTTCGGGCATGAAAATACGCATGATCAGCCATAGCGGACGGTATCCGCAGTACGAGACGCCGGGTTCCGCGGGCATGGACATCCGTGCCTGGCTGGATGAGCCGGTGGTGATCCCCCCGGGCAAAAGGGCGCTGATCCCTACCGGATTGTTCATGGAGATCCCGGCCGGATATGAGGTCCAGCTGCGGGCCAGAAGCGGTCTGGCCGTGCGTCACGGCATCTGTCTGGCCAACGGCATCGGCACCGTAGACAGCGACTATCGTGGCGAAGTCAAGGTCGCCCTCATCAATCTCGGGGAGGAGGATTTCACCGTAGAGGACGGGGACAGGATCGCCCAGATGGTGGTCTGCGGCTACGTTCAGGCGGAGGTGGAACCGGCAGAGACCCTGTCCCGGTCCGAAAGGGGATCCGGGGGATTCGGGTCCACGGGAGTTTGAGACACTATGTATACCAGAGAGATCATCGAAAAAAGGGAACATGAGATCCTGTCGAAGTACGCCGCAAAGGCAGATGAGAGCAGAGGCAGAAGAGAACCCTGCGACCAGTGCGCTTTCCGCACCGTCTATCAGCGCGACCGGGACAGGATCATCCACTCCAAGTCCTTCCGCCGTCTGATGCATAAGACCCAGGTTTTTCTGGCGCCTGAAGGCGATCACTTCCGCACACGGCTAACCCATACCATCGAGGTCTCCCAGATCGCCAGGACCATCGCCAGGGGCTGCGGCCTCAACGAGGATCTGGTGGAAGCCATCGCCATGGGGCACGACCTGGGGCACACCCCCTTCGGCCACAACGGGGAAGCGGTGCTGAACCAGGTGTACAGCCGGGGCTTTCGGCACAATGAACAGAGCCTGCGCGTGGTGGACGTGCTGGAATCCGGAGGGTCAGACCGGAGAGGCCTGAACCTGACGCAGGAGGTCCGGGACGGGATACTGAACCACACCGGAAGCACCGATCCCTTCACGCTGGAGGGCCAGGTGGTGAAGATCAGCGACCGCATCGCCTACATCAACCACGACATCGACGACGCCATCCGAAGCGGCGTCATCACGGTCGACGATCTTCCGGAGGAGAGCCTGCGGATCCTTGGCCGGACCCATAAGCAGCGCATCGACACTCTGGTGCAGGATATGATCCAGCACACCTGCGGACAGCCGGCAGCCCGGCTCAGCGAAGAGAAGTACAGGGTGATGAACGAGCTTCGGGCATTCATGTTCCGCAATGTCTACCACAGCGTTTTCGTGAAGAGGGCGGAGGACATGGCCAAGATCTCCACCATCATCACTTCGCTGTTCGAGTATTACCTGGATCATCCGGACGAGCTTCCCGGAGAGCTTCGGGGAATGGCCGAAGATTACGACACGGAGGAGCTGGTGAAGGATTACGTGGCCGGCATGACCGACCGGTACGCCATGAACCTGTACGATGAGCTTTTTGCCATCAAAGGCTGGCGCTGATCCTTCCGCGAAAAAAGCTTTTTGCGAAAAACGGTTTTCGAAAAAGGAAAACCGTTTTTTTGACGTAAATATATATTGTTGAAGTTTTCAGGGGTAAAAGGCAGCAGAGGTCAAAGTGAGTCAGAACAATATCGTTGATGAGATCAAAAGCAGGTGCAACATCGTCGATGTGGTGGGCCGGGTCGTCCAGCTGAAGAAGGCGGGCGTCAACCACAAGGGACTGTGTCCATTCCACAACGAGAAGACGCCTTCTTTTAATGTCAACGAAGAGCGGCAGACTTACAAGTGCTTCGGCTGCGGTGAGTCCGGAGACGTGATCAGCTTCACCGAGAAGTACTATAACCTGGACTTCCGGGAAGCCTGCGAAATGCTTGCCCGGGAATACGGCATCGATACCACCGGTTCCTTCGGCAGCAGCGAACACAAGAAGGAACTCTACGAGATCAACCGCCAGGCGGCCAGATTCTTCTATCAGGCCATGCGCGAAAAGATCAATCCCGGATACGCCTACATGAAGGACCGGGGGATCTCTGAGGAGACCATGAACCGGTTCGGCATCGGGTACGCGGACGGGCAGTGGCAGAGTCTGCTGGAGCACATGGAATCGCTGGGGATATCGCGGGAAAAGCTGATGCAGCTGGGACTGATCTCCCGTTCGGGAGAGAGGTATTACGACAAATTCAGGGACCGGGTGATCTTTCCCATCTTGAATACCGGAGGCAAAGTCATCGGCTTCGGCGGCCGGATCATCGGGGACGGGAATCCGAAATACCTGAATTCCCAGGAGTCCGATATCTTCCAGAAGAAGAACAACCTCTACGCCCTGAACCTGACGAAGTCGGAGGTAATGAAGGAGGACCAGATCATCCTCGTCGAGGGCTACATGGATGTCGTGTCCCTCTATCAGGCCGGGGTGCGAAACGTCTGCGCCTCACTGGGTACAGCCCTTACCGAAAACCAGGCAAGGCTGATCAAGCGCTTCACCAGGAACGTGATCCTTTCCTACGACGCGGACGAGGCCGGTCAGAACGCCGCTATGCGGGGACTGGATATACTCTATGCCGAGGATCTGCGGCCAAAGGTCCTGAAGGTCGAGGGCGCGAAAGATCCCGACGAGTACGTGAAGAAAAACGGCCGTACAGCCTTTGCGCAGCTGACGGAGAAGGCGCTTCCTCTGGGAGACTTCAAGATGGCCCGGCTCAGCAGCAAATACGATCTGGAGGATGAACAGCAAAGGCTGGACTACCTCCGTGAGATCATCGCCGCGCTGCAGCTGATGAAGCCGGTGGAGGCGGACCTGTACATCGGCAAGATCGCGGAACAGACCGGAATATCGCCCCAGGCGATCCGGCGGGAGTACGAAACCAGCAGAACGGACGAGACCCCGAAGCCACCGCCCCGAAGGGAAACGGACAGGCAGGCGAAGCAGAGCGTGCCGGCGCAGATCACGCCGGCGGAGCGAAACCTGCTGAAGCTGATGCTGATCAACAGGAGATACACGCAGCTTCCGGAGGACATATCGGATATGGTCTTTCGCAGCAGCGAAGGAAGCCAGCTTTACCGGGAGATCAAAGACGCAGCCGAAGAGGGCGTTGCGGTCGATGAACGCAAGCTCGGACAGCTTTTGGAGCCGGAGGCTCTGGAGGAACTGAAGAGGATATCGGGAATCGTTATCCCTGAAGACAAAGAAGAGATCATCTACCGTCAGTGCGTCAGCTTCATCCGCAGGGAGAGGCTGAAGCAGCGGGATCAGGAGATCACGTGGAAACTGTCGCTGGACAACGGAGAACTCTCCGATGATGAGCTTGCCTCCCTCATGCGGGAGCAGGCGGATATACAGAAGAAACTGAAAGGACAGGGGGAATAATCATGGCAAACAATCCGAAGAAAAAGAACGTCAATGTGGACGTGGAGCTGGAAACCTTCCGGAAGAATATCCGGGACATTCTGGACAATGGAACAGACAGCGAACTGTTCAGCCAGACGAAGGACCAGGCCATTCTGCAGAAGCTGATCACCAGGGCAAAGGGACGCAAAGATCCGATGCTGACCCTGACAGAGGTTTCGGAAGCCTTCTGCAATCTGGACATCAGCGAGAGCCGGATGGAGGAGATCTATCAGGAGATCTTCAAGAACAACATCCAGCTGGTGGAGGAAAAGGAGCCGGACGATACCGACATCATGCAGCTTGAGGAGGAAGAATCCGCGGAGGGACCGGATCCTGAAGTGGCGGCTGCCGAGGCTGCGGGTGCCAAGGAGATCGATCTGGAGAGCGCCCTGTCCAAGAATATCTCCGTGGAGGATCCTGTCCGCATGTACCTCAAGGAGATCGGCAAGGTTCCTCTGCTGACCGCCGACGAGGAAGTTGAACTGGCCAAGCGCATGGAAGCAGGGGACGAATACGCGAAGCAGAAGCTCTGCGAGGCGAACCTGCGACTGGTGGTTTCCATTGCCAAGAAGTACATGGGCAGAGGCATGCTGTTCCTGGATCTGATCCAGGAGGGTAACCTGGGACTGATCAAGGCAGTAGACAAGTTTGACTATACGAAGGGGTATAAGTTCAGCACCTACGCGACCTGGTGGATTCGTCAGGCCATTACCCGCTCCATTGCGGACCAGGCCAGAACCATCCGCATCCCGGTACATATGGTCGAGACCATCAACAAGCTGATTCGTGTTTCACGGCAGATGCTCCAGGAGCAGGGCAGAGAGCCTACCCCGGACGAGATCGCGGAGGAGATGGGCATTTCCGTAGAGAAGGTCCGTGAGATCCTGAAGATCGCGCAGGAACCGGTTTCCCTGGAGACCCCCATCGGTGAGGAAGAGGACAGCCATCTTGGCGACTTCATCCCCGATGAAGATGCTCCGGCTCCGGCTGAGGCTGCGGCCTTCTCCATGCTGAAGGAACAGCTTGTGGAGGTACTGAGCACGCTGACGGAGCGTGAGCAGAAGGTGCTGAAGCTCCGCTACGGTCTGGGCGACGGCCGTGCACGTACTCTGGAAGAGGTTGGCCGTGAGTTCGACGTCACCAGAGAGCGTATCCGGCAGATCGAGGCCAAGGCACTGCGCAAGCTGCGCCATCCCACCAGAAGCAAGAAGCTCAAGGACTACCTGGAGTAAGTGGTTTTCGGATGAGCGCACAGATAATGGAATTCAGATTGAAGCTCAGTGAGCGGATGCAGGCCATCGCTGACCGGGTGGAGCCAGGGGAGAAAGTGGCCGATATCGGTACGGATCACGGCCAGATCCCGGTATGGCTCTTCTCCCGGGGAATCACCCCAAAGGCGATCCTTTCGGACATCAGCGCCGATTCCATCCGCAAGGCGGAGATGACGGCAGGCGCCTATCAGTTCGGCGACGGACTGTCCTTTCGCGTGGGTGACGGCCTTAAGGTGCTTGAGCCCGGAGAGGCAGACGCGGTGATCATCGCCGGTATGGGCGGAAAACTCATCCGCGACATTCTGGACGCGGATATCGCGCACACCCTGACCTTTCGCAAACTCATCCTCCAGCCCCGCAAGGGCATGGGTCCTCTTCGCAAATGGCTGCTGGAGAAGGGGTACAGCATCATCCGGGAGGATGTGGTCCTGGAGGGAAGGTTCTACCCAGAGATCATCACGGCTACGCGTCCGGAGCACGAGGGAGAACCGGCTGCGGAGCGTCCCGGAGATCTGGCCGAGGG
The DNA here is from genome assembly GCA_902766185.1 of uncultured Eubacteriales bacterium. GTDB lineage: Bacteria > Bacillota > Clostridia > Peptostreptococcales > Anaerovoracaceae > Lentihominibacter. Next base: position 1,205 of record CACXCQ010000081.1, on the reverse strand, counting down.
CTATCGGGAGCATCTCGTTGGCCTTAATGAGCAGGATATCCATCTGAGGGTGCCTCCTTGGATGGTAAACGCCAGCGGCCGAGTCCGGGATTACCTGAACATGCGGATCTGGCAGGAAGAAACGAAACTGGAGAGCATGCGCAAGGCGAAGGATCGCGACCCGGAAGCGGAGGACAAGGTGCTGGCGGATATCGCTTACCTTAACGGACTAAAAGGAGACAGGAGAATCGATGAAATATAAGGATCTTATAGAAACGATAGAGGAGATCGCTCCCACAGAGTGGTTCGAGGATGAGGATAATTCCGGCATCCAGATCCACGACGGCAAAGAAGAGGTGAACCGGGTGCTGGTCTGTCTGGAACTGAACGACGCGATTCTTGACGAGGCGATCGAGAAGAAGGCGGATATGATCATTACGCATCATCCGCTGCTGTTCAGACCGGTGTCAAAGATCGATCCGGCAAACCCGGTGACCAGATACGTGCTCCGGGCGATCCAGAACGGGATCGATGTTTACTCTTCCCATCTGGCCTTTGATGCGGCGCCCCACGGCAACAACATGTATCTGGCGGACCTGCTCCGTCTGGAAAACGTAGCCCGGCCGGAGGATCCGGATGACGAAGAAGATGATCTCGATGACTTCGACGAGTTCGATGATGAAGGATACGAATACGATGAAGACGAGGTGGGGAGCATAGGCTATCTGCCGAAGACGATGGATTTTTCGGAGTTCCAGCTCTATGTGGAACGTTGCCTTGACCTGCCTTTGCACTATGTGCGGTGCGTGGACGGCGGGAAGAAGGAGATCCGCAAGGTGGGATTCTGCACCGGAGCAGGCGGTGACTTCATCTACCTGGCTGCCGGGGAGGGCTGCGACGCCTACATCACCGGTGACCTGAAGCTTCATGAGGCACAGTACGCGAAGGCTGTCGGAATGACCGTCATCGACGCGGGGCACTACGGAACCGAGAAGATCTTCACCGAGAACATGGCTGCCCAGCTCCGCGCAAAGGCAGGTCAGTCTCTGGAGGTCATCGAAGCGGAAGCGAATACGAATCCATACACACTGTAATTGACTTTGGGTAAGACAGACGATCGCGCATGTCTTCGGGACATGTGAGGAAAGTCCGGGCTCCACAGGGCAAGGATGCCGGATAACGTCCGGCGTGGGTAACCATAGGGAAAGTGCAACAGAAACACACCG
>CACXCQ010000080.1 GCA_902766185.1 uncultured Eubacteriales bacterium | reverse complement strand
CGGGAATGTGCACCGCAGGTTCTCTGTCTCCAGCACCTGTGTCTGCACCGGATCGGACCGCAGGGCTCCCGCCTGGCTTCCCGGATCGTTCTTCTGGCCCTCGTTCTGAACGGCAGCACCGTTGTCTCCGGTATCCCCGGCCGGCTCTGCCATCGCCGTGACCGGCGTCAGCGCCATGATCGCGGCTACGGACAGCGTCACTGTCTTTCTCTTCATTCCTTCCAGTTTCTTTTTTACCGCTTCGTCGCTATAAGGTATGAACATGCCCGTATCTCCTTTCCGGCTGATCATGCAGTCAGTCATCAGTACCCGTTCATCGTCCTTTGTACTCGCATCATGATTATACTCCTCCGCGACCGCTGCTTCAAGGTTTCGGGCTTATTCCGACGCTGGTACAAGAAAAGGCCGGCAAACCTGCCAGCCTTTTCGATTCGATTTGTTCTGTCCGCCCGGTCAGGCGGGCACGATTGGCCCTGTACCGTCTCTATTCAACGGTGACCTTGATGGTCTTCCAGAGTCCGTTCTCCGCATAGGCGTACACCTTGCAGGTGCCTGCCGCCTTAGCCGTGATCACGCCCTTGGAGCTGACCGTTGCCACTTCGTCGTTCGTGGACATGAACCGCACTTTGTTCTTCACGTGTCCCAGAGCCTTCTTGCCCGCGGGCCACTTCACCTTCGCCTTGACCTTCTTCGTCTCTCTCGGATGGAGCTTCGCCTTCTTGATGTTCGCGGTTATGCTCTTCGGGTTGACCTTCTTGCCCTGGCTTCCGTAGACGAAGTGGACGACGGGCGACTTGCCGATGGCCTCGTCGCCGTCATAGGCCACGACGTAGACCTTGTACGGTATGCCGGCAATGAACTTGCCCTTCTTGCCGATCTTGCTGAAGGTCTCGCTGTTCACGTCGCCGCTGACCGTTCCCACCTCACGGTAGGCGTAGAATTTCGCTTTCTGGTCGCATCTCGTCCGGTAGATGACGTACTTCGTCGCGCCCTTGACCTTCGTCCATTTGACCGTGGCGGTCTGCTTCTTTACATTGGCCGTTGCCTTGGCCAGGATCTTCTGGGGCTGCTTTTCGACCTCTCCGGAGCCTTCCTTGGATTCTCCCGCAGCGTTCTTGGCTTCTTCAGCGGCCTTCTGGGCTTCTTCGGCTGCCTTCTGCGCTTCCGCAGCAGCCTTCTGCACTTCCTCTACAGATCCGGAGCCTGCCGCCTCAGCCGCCTTCTGCGCTGCCTCAGCTGCTTTCTGCGCTGCCTCCGCCGCCTTCTGCGCCGCCTCTGCAGCCTTTGCCGCATCACCGGCTACCTTCTCGGCATCTTCCTTCGCCTTCTCGGCATCCTCCTTCGCCTTGTTGGCCGCGTCTATCGCTTCCTGCAGCGCTTCTTTGTCCAGCGGATCCGAGGTCTTGAGGAACTTCGCGATATAGGTTGCGGCGGCATAGACGCCGTCCTGCTTTTTGATCGTCAGCGACTTGTCGTAGCTGACCGCGTTGCCCTCTTCATCCGTCCAGACCAGGAACGCGTAGCCCTCGTCCGCAACGGCCGTTACCGCCTGGGGCTCGCCCGTCTTCTTATCGATGGTCTGGCTCACCTCGGCCTTGGTGTCCTCTGTTGTGAAGCCGACCTTGCCGCCCTCGTCCGCCTTGTAGATCACGTCGATGTCAGCGACATAGGGGTAGCTGTGGAAGTAGGACTTCAGGCTCGGCGAGTAGAACTTCGTCTTCCCCGGCTTCAGGATATTCGTGGTGGTGATGACCTCCGGCGCGTCTCCCTTATCTACCTGCAGCGCCTCTTCAAGCGCTCTCACCGCAAAGGCCGTGCCGCCGCTCTTGCTCTCTGCCAGCGCGCCGATCGCCGGTCTGGTTCCTCCGCCGTAGATCTCGACGTCTCCGCCCTCGATCAGCAGCGGTGTCAGCGCCTCACCGGTCCTGGGCATCACGATGCCGTCAGAGCCTTCATTGTTGTAATCCTCTGCGATGTCATACCGGTCGGCATTTGTGCTGATCCGGACCTTGCTGTTGACGAATATGGCCAGGGGCGAAGATCTGTAATCGCTGTAAAAGAGCCAGTCCTTCGTTTCGGTATACGGAGGGATGGTGTTGACGAACGCGTCCTCCCGGTACTCCTCCGGGATGTCTTCGATGATCGAGAATTCCGCGTTCTCCACATATACGCCCGGCGCTCCCTGCATGGAAGAATAATACTCTACGCTGCTCCATGCCGGAAGGAATCCGCTCAAGGACACTTTTGCGCCATCGGTGATCGTGGCAGCACCGACCGTTACCAGCTGCCCTTCTTCTCTATCACCGCCTGCGGACATATAGTATGCCTCTTCGATCATTTCCCAGTATTTTTCCTGCAGAGCAGTGATCTCGGCTTCCAGCTCAGCGACCGCGTCCGCATCGTAATCCGGCGTTCCCTGCTTGGCCTGCAGTTCCTCCAGCTCATCGTACAGATCCTGTATATGGCTGTACTGGATCTGCAGATCCGGCTCGCCGCTTTCGATCTCGCTGTACAGCGGGCAGACCTTATCAAAGAACGCCTGGTTATCCGCTTCGATGGCGGAACCCTCTCCGTTCACCGTGACTTTGCCTTCACAGCGCAGGACGCCCGAGAATCCGCTGAGTTCAAGTCTTGACCCCTCCGTGACGGAAAGGACGGCGTCCGCGTGAACGGCATCTCCCGATTCGCCCATGGCCTCAGCGATGTATTCCAAAGCCATCATCCGGTCGTCCTCCGTGCTGCCCTCTGCTCTTGCGATCTCGATCATCTTGTCGAGATTGCAGCTGAGATCCACCCGCATCACGGAGCCGTTGCGCAGATAGAGCTTATCTGCGTATACTACGTTGAAAAGCGGATATGTATATGTTTTTCCGTTATAGGTGCTGACCTGCTCCCGCATGTAGCCGTCTTCTGTCCTGAATGCGGCTCCGTTATCGAGGATCATCGTCCGGGCCACAACGGCATCATCGTAACTGGACGAACTGAGGCCGAGCAATTCTACGGTGCTTCCATCGATCGTGAAGGTCTCTGCTTCAGCGCTGATCCCGGTGGTCTGCAGGGTGCCTGCACCGGCGATCCCGGCTTTGTCGCCGCTGAACTGGATCCCGGTCCCTTCCGGCGTGATCTTCGCCGTGCCCTCATCGATCTGCAGCACCGCGTCATCCAGTGAGACCTGCGCCTTGTCCAGCTCGATGGGATTTTCCGACGGATCCAGCACTACGGTGCAGTTCTGCGCGTAGATGCCTTCCTCGACGGCGCCTTCCTTCAGCTGGGTGAAGGTCACCACAT
>CACXCQ010000079.1 GCA_902766185.1 uncultured Eubacteriales bacterium | reverse complement strand
TCAGAGCCATACGCTTCTGGTACAGCGTTCGGATCTGCCGGTCGATCTCGTTTCGTTTCTCCAATAATGTTTCCATGATCTCCTCCCCTGGCCGGATAGCTTCCCGTTCCGGCATTCAAATGCAGGCTGCGTGTACGAAAAAGGACGGTGTCTGCTGTGCAAACACCGTCCCTGATCCGATCACGCTCTTCTGCGGGAAAACGTCAGTCATGTCTGCAGCAGCACAAATCTTCGGCGCTAAAGTAATAGCCCGAAAAACCAAATCCGAAATATGCTGCTGTTTCCATACATCTGTTCTGTTTCATGGCTCAAGTTTATCGCATTCAACGAATAATGTCAATGAATTTTGTTGTTTTATAACAAATTATTATTCAGAACCAGCCAGTTCTTCGTGGAACCGAACAATCTGCGGCCTACTCGATGACGACGCCGTCGGCATCCACCGCGATCCCTCCCGGCATTCCTTCCGGCTCCTGCTCACGGCCCCGTCTGGCCTTCTCACGCTCCTCCCGGAGATGATCCCGGAGACGCTGTTCGACCATGTCGGCCACGTCCGGATTGTTCTCCAGATATTCCTTCACGTTCTCTCTGCCCTGTCCGATGCGCTGTCCGTCCAGGCTATACCAGGAACCTGCCTTCTCGATGACCTTGCCGTCCACGGCGCAATCCAGCAGGTCTCCTGACTTCGAGATCCCCTTGCCGTACATGATGTCGAATTCCGCCTGCTTGAAGGGAGGCGCAACCTTGTTCTTGACGATCTTGGCCTTCGTCCTGTTGCCCAGGACCTGATCCCCGGACTTGATGGTCTCCACCCGGCGGACATCGATCCGCATGGAGGCGAAGAATTTCAGCGCACGGCCGCCGGTGGTCGTCTCGGGATTGCCGAACATGACGCCGATCTTCTCCCGGAGCTGGTTGATGAAGATGATGGTGGTGTTCGTCTTATTGATGACGCCGGCCAGCTTACGCAGGGCCTGTGACATGAGTCTGGCCTGCAGGCCCACTGCCGCGTCACCCATGGCGCCGTCGATCTCATGCTTCGGCACCAGCGCCGCTACGGAGTCCACCACGATGACGTCCAGCGCGCCGCTGCGGACAAGCATCTCGGCGATCTCCAGAGCCTGCTCGCCGTAATCCGGCTGGGAAACGAGAAGCTCGTCCACATCCACGCCAAGGTTGCGGGCGTATTCCGGGTCCAGAGCGTGCTCCGCGTCGATGAACGCAGCCTTGCCGCCGTTCTTCTGGGCCTCGGCAATGATGTGCAGTGTCAGCGTAGTCTTACCTGAAGATTCCGGTCCGTAGATCTCCACGATCCTTCCCCGGGGCACGCCGCCGATGCCGGTAGCGATATCCAGACTCATGGAGCCTGTGGAGATCGCGTCGATGTTCAGCTGGGCACCATCGTCCCCGAGCTTCATTACCGCACCCTTGCCGAACTGCTTCTGGATCTGCGCCATCGCGTTCTCCAGTGCCTTCTCTCTCGCTGCGCTGTCCATTACCGGAGCGCCTGCATTCTTCGCTGTTTTCACTGCCATATCTGTTCCTCCTGATTACGAACATCTGTTCTTGTTTCAATCTTAACCCATTTTCCACGGCATGTCAACCCGAAAAACGGAATTGTTTTCTCCCCTCACACTATATCCGTTTTACCATTATTTGTCAACCAATATTTCCCATATATTTTTTCGCATAATCGACACATTCTCCTGTTATACTGAATGAGCAGCATGGGCGGACCTGCCTTTGCGTAACCTGAAACAGACAAGGAGAACGTCAACATGGAATCACTTCTTTACAGCATCGTGATGCTCATATCGCGGATACATACGTATTTTCTCACCCTGAATGACCAGAGCCAGAACAGCCTTGGTGACAAGGAGCTGCATTTCGTCATCATCGGGATCTTCGGCATCGCCCTGATCCTCGTGCTCCATCCCATTTTTCTCTGGCTTTCAAAAACAGGACACACCATGGTCATCTCCTTCTTCTATGTGATGACTGTCATCCTGGTGCTCACCTTCGCCATCGAGATCGGCCAGGGCTTCTACGGCACCGGCATCATGGAACTGGACGACGTGGTCTACGGCGTAGGCGGTTTCCTCGTGTTCTTCTTCATCTTCCTGGTGATCCGGGGGATCATCCATCTCATCCTCCACCTCACCGGCGACAAAGACAAAAAAAAGACAAGCGGCTCGGATTACTTCTGATCCGAACCGCCTGATCGTTTTCTTCACGCGCTGCTCTATCCGGGCTGCGCTTTTTTGTTATGGCCGCAGCGTATCGTCCGCCGGCAGGCCGTCCTCTCCGAGAACGATCGGTGTCGTATCCGGGCGGCTCAGCACTCCGGCTCCCTTATACTCCTCTGCGAATGTCCCGGTCTCCATCTGGGACTGGACCTGTCCGAGGCTGTCCAGAAGATCGGCCATGCCGGGAGTATAGAGATCGAGGTAGCCAGCCTTTGTGGGATGGATGGCGTCGCTCATGTACAGTTCCCGGTTCCCGTCCAGCTTCGCGTTCACCTGGGCGTCGTTCCAGAGATCCAGCACGTACACCGGCCATTCGTCCTTCCACTTCGCCTGGACCTGATTCAGCCGGGTGACCATATTCCCGTACTTTTGGTCGTCGAAGACGTCACTGCTGAATTTCGGCAGCGTGTAGAACACCACCGGGCAGCCCCAGGTGTCCCTGGCGTAGGCGATGACGTATTCGATGGCGCCGGTCACCGTTTCCTGATTGAAGTCCTGCTGACCGAATTTTCCCGGGACCGGTTCTCCCCCTATGGGGATCACCTTTATTCTGGAGTCGTTGGAGGACAGCTGGCAGACCAGAGCGTCCGGCACGCCTTTGGGAAGGTTCTTCATCCGTTCGATATAGGAATTGGCGTACGTCGTCACCAGCGTCGTTCCGTCCACGGCTTCCTTCACTGCGGTGAGTCCGTTGCGGACGGCCAGCTGGTCGGCAAAGGACTGCCCTTCCCCTCCGCGGCCGCGGGTCACTGAACTGCCCAGGAAGAAAAAGCTCTTTCCGGAAAGGTCCGGCCCTGCCTTTGCGATGTTCGCCGCGTTATACTGGGCTTCGTTGCCGGCAAGTCTGACATAGGTAATGCTCTTGACGCTGCTGTATGGCCCGTAGACCTTCTTACCGCTGACCTTGCGGTACGCCCGCACCCGGTAGAAGTACGTCGTATTCTCCTTCGCCGTGGTATCGGTGTACTTCAGCTTCTTCGCGGAGACGGCATCCAGCTTGGTGTACTTGCCACTCTTCGATCCGGACCGCCAGATCTCATATCCCGAGGCACCGGCCACCTTCTCATAGTCCGCATCGATATGGGTCCGGGGGGCCAACGCTTCAACGGCGGACAGCTTTACCTTGGGCTTGGCCGGCACAGCCTTTCCCGTCTTCACGTAGCTGAACTGGCTCTTCGCTCCGCTCATGTAGGCCTGCACCTTGAAGTAGTACGTCTTCCCGGTGGAGCACTTCTTGACATCCGCGAATTTCGCCGTGCCCTTTTTTACCGTCGCGGCCTTGCGGTACTTCCCGTAATGGGACTCCGATGAATAGATGACATATCCCTTGGCGCCGTTCATGGGGCTCCAGGACACCCGAAGGGTCTGATAGTCCCTGCTGGTCACCTTCACGCCGCTGACCCTGGCTTTTTTGAATGCGGATTTGGAGACCGCAAAGGCAGGCTCGAGGCTGAATACGGATGCCACAGCCAGCATGCACAGGACGCACAGAAGGCTGATGGTGATCCTCCCTGTTTTTCTCTGACTCATCATCTGAAAATACCCTTTATCCTTTTCCATACAGTCTGTACGATGAGCCCGCTGATCCCTCCTGCAATATAGGCGATGATGGCGTAGATCCACACTCCGATCCAGGGGGATACTCCAGCTCCGTACAGGAAATTATGATCGAACATGATGTCCAGGAACAGCCAGTGGATCAGGTAGATCATCAGGGTCGACCCGGACAGCTTGCCCAATATCTTCTTCCCTCTCTCCGAGAACTCGTGGTTCCGGAAGAATGTGACGACGAAGAAGAACAGCGCCGTATTCTTGCAGAAGGTGACGATGGTAAACTTCCTCGTGACGGTGGCCGCGTCGGGATCCAGCGCGAAGCTCCAGTTGTGGAGGCTGATGATGAATCCCAGTATGGCCATTCCGATACCCACCGCGTAGATGAAATACCGGAACTTCTTCCCCGGCCGGTACGTATAGGCGATCCAGCCGAACAGCATCCAGAACGTGTACTCACAGATCAGCTCCATGGGCGTCTTCTCCAGGATCGGGAAGATGTAGAGCTCTCCATAGGGGAACTCGGGCCACGTGTAGATCGTGTTCAGGATCAGCGCTCCGGTGAAGATCATGACCAGATACCGGAATACCTTCACGTCCCCGGAAGCGGTGATCGGCCGAAGGATCGGCGCGATAATGTACAGTCCCAGGATCATGGGGATGTACCAGAGGTGCTTTTCCTCCACCATCCACTCCTGGATGACCAGCTGCATGGTTATCTCCGGCTGGGGATCCATCACGTGGATCCGGTACAGCGCGTAGACCAGACACCAGAAGATATACGCGCAGGTCATCTTCAGTACGTTCTTTTTCCAGATCTTCTTCGCCGTAACGTGGCGCTCCGGCGAAAGGAAGAAAATGCCGCTGACCATGACGAACAGTACCGTGGGCGATCCGAAGATGATCCGGTAAGCCGCGCCGCTGATCCAGTCCATGGTCCCCGGATCCACGATGCCCCGCATGGCCGGCATGGTCTGCCAGGATGCGTGAAGGGCACATACCATAAAGCAGGATATGCACCTGAGCACATCCACCGACCAGTCCCGGCCGCCGCCGGCAAACATGGGCTCAACTTTTTCTACCGTAAAAAACCTGTTCTGTTCCATTATCTCCTTCTTATAGTCTCCACCATTTGATGTCTGTTTCCTCCAGCTCCTTCACTTTCAGGAGCCCCTTCACGTCGATCAGCACCTTTTCCTCGTCCGGCACGTCCCTGAACAGCTCCATAATCTGCTTCAGTCCCATCTCGCGGAACTGCTTATGGGCCACCGCCATGATGATGCAGTCCAGATCCTTCAAATCCTCCATCTTCGTCAGGGTGACGCCGTATTCCTTCATGGCGTCCCCTTCCTCTGCCCACGGGTCAACGACCAAAGGCTGGATCCCGTATGTATCGAGACGCTTGATGATGTCATCCACCTTGCTGTTGCGGGTGTCCGGGCAATCCTCCTTGAAGGTCAGCCCCAGAATGGCCACCCTGCTCTTTTTGGGCGCCTGTCCCGCTTCGATCATCTTCTTGACCGCTGCGTCAGCAACGTAGTTGCCCATGGAGTCGTTGACGATACGGCCGTTGAGGATGATCTGGCTGTGGTAGCCCAGCTTCTCCGCCTGATGGGTGAAGTAGTACGGGTCCACGCCGATGCAGTGTCCGCCGACCAGTCCCGGACGGAACCCCAGGGCGTTCCACTTGGTGTTCATGCCGTCCACGACTTCATTGGTGTCGATGTCCATGCGGTCGAACACCATGGCCAGCTCGTTCATGAAGGCGATGTTCACGTCTCTCTGGCTGTTTTCCACCACCTTCACCGCTTCAGCTGTCCGCAGGTTGGATACGGGATGTGTCCCTACCTCGATAACGATATCGTAAACGTTCTTGATCTCCTCCAGGCTCTCCTCATCGATGCCGGATACGATCTTGTGTATGTTCTCCAGACGGTGCACCCTGTCTCCGGGGTTGATCCGCTCAGGGCTGTAGCCCACCTTGAAATCCACTCCGCACTTCAGACCGGACTGCTTCTCAAGGATGGGAATGCAGACGTCCTCCGTACATCCGGGATAGACGGTGGATTCATAGACCACAATGGCTCCGGGGACAAGGTTGCGCCCTACGATCTCCGACGCGCCGATGACCGGCGTCAGGTCGGGCGTATGGTCGGTGTTCACCGGTGTGGGTACGGCGACGATGTGGAACTTCGATTCCTGAAGCCGCTTTTCGTCCGAAGTGAAGTCCACGCTGGTCTGGGCGATCACCTCATTGCCCACTTCGTTGGTGGGGTCGAAGCCGGACTGATACTGCCGGATCTTCTCCTCATTCAGATCGAAACCGATCACCCGGATGCCCTTTTTCGCAAAGGCCACCGCGATGGGC
>CACXCQ010000078.1 GCA_902766185.1 uncultured Eubacteriales bacterium | reverse complement strand
CCGCTCGGACTTCTGCGTGCTCAGGGTCTCACGGATGATCTCATCCACAGTAGTGGCCTGGGATTCCACTCCTCCGGTCAGGGGGTAGCAGCCCAGAGTGCGGAAGCGGACATTCCTGATCTGGGGCGTCTCTCCCGGCTTCAGAGGCAGACGGTCGTCGTCGGCCAGGATCAGGTTGCCGTCCCGTTCCACCACTGGTCTGGGGGCAGCGAAGTACAGGGAGGCCACGGGAATGTTCTCCCGCTTGATGTACTGCCAGATGTCCGTTTCCGTCCAGTTCGAGAGCGGGAATACCCGGATGCTTTCCCCCTGCCTCAGTTCCGTGTTGAAGCACTTCCACATCTCCGGCCGCTGGTTCTTCGGATCCCACTCGTGGGCGCTGTTTCGGAAAGAGAAGACTCTCTCCTTGGCCCGGCTCTTTTCCTCGTCACGCCTGGCGCCGCCGAAGGCCGCGGTGAAACCATAAAGGTCCAGCGCCTGTTTCAGGGCCTGGGTCTTCATGATGTCCGTGTAGGCTGCGCCGTGATCAAATGGATTGACCCCCTGCTCGAGGCCTTCCTGATTGATGTATTCCAGCATCTCGATGCCAAGCTCCTTCGCCCTGCGGTCCCGGAATTCGATCATCTCACGGAACTTCCAGGTGGTATTGATGTGCAGGAACGGGAACGGCGGTTTCTCCGGATAGAAGGCCTTCATGGCAAGATGCAGCATGACGGAGGAGTCCTTGCCGATCGAATACAGCATGACCGGCTTCTCGCACTCCGCTGCCACTTCCCGCATGATATAGATTGCTTCGGCTTCAAGCCGGCTCAGATGATCCATGCTTCTCTCCCTGACTTCGTCCTTTGTGAAAAGGCAGGTCTGCCCCATAAGGAGATCGACCTGCCTTTGTGTATCGATATTCTTCTTCTCTTACAGAAGTGCCTTGCGACTGAGGTTGATCCTGCCCTGATCGTCGATCTCGGTGACCTTGACCTTCACCACATCGCCTACGTTCAGCACATCCTCCACCTTGTCGATCCGCTCCTTGGCGATCTTGGAGATGTGGACCAGTCCTTCCTTGCCCGGAAGGATCTCTACGAAAGCGCCGAAGTTCATGATGCGTGTGACCTTGCCCTCGTAGATCTCGCCCGGTTCGGGCTCCTTCAGCAGCATCTCGATCTCCGCCTTCGCCGCCTCCAGGCTTTCGCCGTCAGGAGAAGCGATGAATACGGTACCGTCGTCCTCGATATCGATCTTGACGCCGGTCTGGTCGATGATGCGGTTGATGGTCTCTCCGCCCTTGCCGATGACGGTTCTGATCTGATCCACCTCGATCTGCATCGTCATGATGCGCGGTGCGTACGGTGACATCTCAGCGTTGGGCTGCGGCAGATCCTCGAGCATGGCTGCCATGATGTGCATTCTGCCTTCCTTGGCCTGCTGCAGTGCCTTCTGCAGGATCTCTCTGGAAAGACCGTGGACCTTGATGTCCATCTGGATCGCCGTAACGCCTCTGGCTGTTCCGGCCACCTTGAAGTCCATGTCTCCCAGGAAGTCTTCCATACCCTGGATATCGGAGAGGATCACCATCTTGCTGGAGCCGTCCTCTTCCACGCGCTCGATGAGACCCATGGCGATACCGGCCACCGGCGCCTTGATGGGCACGCCGGCGTCCATCAGCGCCAGACAGCTGGCACAGGTGGAACCCATGGAGGTGGAACCGTTGGAGGAAAGCACCTCGGAGACCACACGGATGGCGTAGGGGAACTCCTCCTTGCTGGGGAGCACCGGCAGCAGCGCACGTTCAGCCAGCGCGCCGTGTCCGATCTCACGTCTTCCCGGGCTTCTCATTCTTCCGGCCTCTCCTACGGAATAAGGCGGGAAGTTGTAGTGGTGCATATATCTCTTCTCTGTCTGCTCGGTGATGCCGTCGATGGTCTGGGCTTCGCTGAGCAGTCCCAGTGTGGCCACGGACAGGACCTGCGTCTGTCCACGCTTGAACAGGCCGGTGCCGTGAGTTCTGGGCAGTACGCCGTGGTCGATCCACAGGGGACGGATCTCGTCCGGCTTACGGTTGTCCGGGCGGATGTTCTCGTCCAGGATCATACCGCGGACCTGCTCCTTGGTGATCTGGTAGAGGACATTTCCGATATCCTTGGCGTTGTCCGGATAGATCTCCTCGAAGTGTTCCTTCGTCTCCTTCTCCACCGCGTCCATGTTGTCCAGTCTTTCCATCTTGTCGTATGTCTGGATCGCTGCCTTCATCTTATCCACCGCGTATTCTCTGACGGCGGCGTCGATGTCCTCGGGAACCTTGTAGAGGTTGACTTCCATCTTCGGCTTGCCCACTTCCGCAACGATCTGATCGATGAACTCGACGATCTTCTTGATCTCCTCATGGGCGAACATGATGGCATCCAGCATGGTCTCTTCCGGGATCTCCTGAGCGCCGGCTTCCACCATCATGATGGCTTCCTTCGTTCCGGCAACGGTCATGTTGAGCGTGCTCTTCTCTCTCTGCTCCAGGGATGGATTGATGACGAATTCGCCGTCGACCATTCCTACCTGAACGGATCCTGTCGGGCCGTCCCAGGGGATGTCGGAGATGGCCAGGGCAACGGATGAACCGATCATTGCCGCGATCTCGGAGGGGGCGTCGTTATCCGCGCACAGCACGGTGGCGACTACCTGCACTTCGTTAAAGAAGCCCTTGGGGAACAGCGGACGAAGGGGTCTGTCCATGAGCCTGCAGCACAGGATGGCGCGCTCGCTGGGTCTGCCCTCTCTCTTGATGAAACCGCCGGGGATCTTGCCAGCAGCGTACATCTTCTCCTCGTAGTCGCAGGACAGCGGGAAGAAGTCGGCATCCGGACGGGGCTCCTTGGACGCACAGGCCGTAACGTTGACTACTGTGTCGCCGTAGCGCACCCACACCTGTCCGTTGGCCAGCTCGCAGACCTTGCCGATCTCCAGCTCCAGCAGCTTGCCGCCGATGGCGGTCTTGAACGTTCTGTAGTTCTCATACTTCATAATTTACAACTACCTCCTGTAAATTAAACTACCGTGAAACGCCTCTGCGTTTCGAAAAACAAACATTATCAAAAAAATCCAAGCGGGACGTATGTGCCCCGCCTGTATTCCTGATTTCTTATATTACTTTCTCAGACCAAGACGGCCGATCAGCGTTCTGTATCTCTCCAGATCCTTCTCCTTCAGATAGTTGAGCAGGTTTCTTCTCTGTCCGACCATCTTCAGCAGGCCTCTTCTGGAGTGGTGGTCCTTCTTGTGGACCTTCAGGTGCTCATTCAGATCGTTGATCCGATAAGTCAGGATAGCTACCTGTACTTCCGGGGATCCGGTGTCGCCTTCTTTTGTCTGATACTCTTTGATG
>CACXCQ010000077.1 GCA_902766185.1 uncultured Eubacteriales bacterium | reverse complement strand
GTTCCTCCGTGTCGCTCCAGATGCCCTGTTCATATCCTTTTCTCTGATATGACGATTCCGCGAGGTTCTGGTCTGTTCCGACCTGGAAGGTCTGGGATTCCATCTCCCCCTCGCCTCCGTTTGGATCATAGATCACGGAATACCGGTTCGCTCTGACCTTGGGCGTGAGCACGGAAGTGCCCTTCACGGTAATCGTCTGCTTCGTCTTTTTCGGATCCCATTCAGGCTCCGTCCCCTCGCAGGTCCAACCAAAGGCGCCGAAACCCTGATCGCACTGGGCATCGATCGAGATGCGATAGTCCAGCGGCGCGATCACATAGGACCTGCCTCTTTCATCGCTCCCATCCACGGGATCCATGGTGAGGGATGTGAGCCGATAGCCAATCGCGCCGGATGGCTTATCGAGAGTCGTCGTATAAGCGTGGAGTTCCACATAGGCAGCTGTCTTCGTCCGGTCATAATAGAAGGTGGCTTCCTCCGGATCCAGACGACGGTTCTTGATCCTGACCATGTAGGTGTCAGTGGGGATCGGCGTGGCGCACACGTTTTTGTATGCTCCCTGCTCCTGCGCGTCCTCCTCGAATATCGTCTGCGGTATACTGCCGTACTGTGTTTCGATTGAGATATCTGCGGCCAGCCCGCTGACGCCCTTTCCATCCACGAGGACCTTGACGCGGATCTCTCCCCGGGGCAGCCAGATCGCGTTCAGCGTCCTCGGCTGCGGTGCACCCTGATCGTCAAAGTCTACGAAATTCAACAGCTTATCGGATTTGCCGTACCGGGCATTGCTGTCGTCTCCCTCTCCATCTCCATGCGAATAGATCCACCCGCCGAGGAGACCCCGCTGATCTCCCCAGGCCGAAAGCTCGTCTGACCAGGCGACTTTTTTCGGGTCATCATAGGTGTATTCGACCGGTATGGTCTGCAGCCGCGGATCCTCAGAAGCGTAGTTGACCGTATACTCGATCGGCTTCCACTGGGCGTAAAGGGTGACGCTCCCCGGATCATCTCCACTTCTTCGGAAATCGCCGGACGGGATGTTCGCCTGACCCGATGCGTAGGCTTTACCGGTACCGTCCGCCTTGGTGTTCCACCCTTCGAAGGCATAGCCCCTGAGGCTGAACCCATTGCCTTCACTCTTGTCTGTAGGCAGCGTTATCCTGTCTCCGTTGTGGTATTCCGCATCATGGGGCATATTCCCTGACAAGGTCGATCCGGTCTTCTCCGGAACGTTGGCATCGAAGTGCAGCACCAGATCAAAGTTTCCGGTGACCGCGTAAAGATTCGTTCCGATCGCTTGAACAAATACATCGGGATCCACCTGATCGCCCCCGATGAACACCCATCTGCCATCGTTGCCGATATACACTCCGTCGTTCTCTTTTTTGAACGCGCCGTCTCGTCCAAGCACAGGCTTCCCGTTTTCGCGGGCGGTATTGTAGGTTTCGATCAGCTTGGACCACCCGCTGTCATTTGCTGCATGGAACGAATCTGGTTTTGTATCCTGATACAGCACTCTCCCGCTGCCGTTCACGGATGGATCCGGCTGTTCCCCTGCGATCAGATTGAGATAGATCGGAGGATAGAAGCTGTACCTGTCACGATTCATGAGATAGGATCCCCTCAGGAGCCCGGAAAAGACCGTCGCGTTCAGCTCCTTAAATGGTTTATACTTCGTCTCGACCTTTCCCCATTCCACGTTTTCCGGAAGCCAGAACCAGAGCTGCTGCTCCCTGTGGGTAAACAGGTTGCAGTCCTTCAGTCCGTACTCATAGTCCTTTGCGTCATCCAGAACGAACTGTCCGCTCGTGACCGGAAATGCGTCACGCGAGTCGTACTGATTGTTCAGCTCGTTCATGCTGATCCTCTGGCAGTAGACCCGGACGCCGTCCTGTTCCTTCAGCGCGCTCCAGGGTTTCGTGCTGTCTCCGTCGAGGGTCTCGGCACAGATATTTCCGCCGGTGATCGCCACCCAGGTGTAGTCCCGGTTATACTTCGCTCCCTGATTGCCTCCGATGGTACCGACGATGGTTTTTCCCTCGGCGTCCTCATCCGTCACCTGAACCGTGCCTCCCGAAAACTCGATCATGTTCACGATGCTGTTGCTGTTCAGGTGCTCCGTTAAAGTGGGGTGATGGGCGTTGCCGATCACCGCTATATGTTCATTCACATTCCCTTTATGGTATTTTCTGTGGGCATTGATGACGCCGCCGCGAATGCTGATCCGCGTCAGCTTCCCCTTATAGATGGCGGGGCCGATGACCGGGCCGGAAAGCCTGATTCCACCGGTCAGTTCCAGATGTCCGCCGGTGATCTCCACATAGGCTTTCTTTGATTCCGGTATTCCGCCGCCCAGGCAGACCATGTTCGAGTTCACTTTAATATTGCCGCCCGTGATATCGAGGCAGACATCCCCGAACCATCCGGAATTCTTTCCTTCGAGGGAGTCAGAATCCCCTTCCTCATCTGCGTCTGTTTCCACCTGGGCTGCCGTTCCTTCGGAAACGGGGATGTCAAAATCCGTCTCCGCTATCGCGTAGGCGCCGATCCCGACATACTCGGCCTTGACGTTGATGTCACCGCCGGTGATCCTGATCTCAGCGTTACCTTCCTCACCGGCGCCGATCCCCGTTCCGGGCAGGAAGTCCGATTCAGCGTTGGAAACGGTTCCTCCGCTGATGACCAGATTCTCTACGTTCGTCCGGTATCCTCCGCCGATGCTGGCTCCGGTTCCGGACAGAGTATCTCCTTCTGCCCCCACCTTGCCAAAATGCTTCACCGTGACCTTGCCGCCATTGATGGTGATGTTCTTCGCCGATGAGCAAAGCAGGGGATAGGCAAGCAGCCGCCCGGTCACACATCCCGATGCCGTGCCGATGCCCGCCGCGCCGGTATCGCCCGCGACAGCCACGATGTTTCCGCCGCTGATGGTGATTCCGTCCACGCTACCAAAGCCGTTGGCTCCGATGCCGACGCCGCCGTCCCAGCTGTCATAGCCCACGGTTCTGATCGTCTTGCTCCGGGAACCCCAGGCTTCAACGGTTCCCCGTTCAAACCGGATGTTTCCCGTAGTCTTCGAACTGAGCCTGGACAGGATGCCTTCATTGGGTGTCCAGCATCCGATGGCGCATGTGCGGAAGCCCTCCGGGTCGGCCCTGGCAACGATCTTATTGTTATCGCTGTCGGCAGTAAACACCAGCTCAGTCGTCGTGTTATCCTTACGTATGGCCGGAATATCTCCCTG
>CACXCQ010000076.1 GCA_902766185.1 uncultured Eubacteriales bacterium | reverse complement strand
GTGCTGATCGTGGATCAGGCACACGGCGCGCACCTGAAATTCTTCCAGAAGTTCGGATGCGGCGAGGGTCTTCCCCGGTCCGCGGAGGAGAGCGGCGCGGATCTGGTCATCGGCAGTATCCACAAGACCCTGGCTTCCCTGACCCAGAGCGCTATCCTGAACCGGTGTACCAGCCGGGTCAACAAATACGTGCTGGAGGATAAACTCCAGATGATCGAAAGCACCAGCCCCTCTTACATCCTGATGACTTTCCTGGACATCAACGCTCGGATCCTTCAGGAGCACGGTCCTGAAGTGATGGGAAACTGGAAAAAGAATCTGGGGGACTTCTACCAAAGGCTGGCGCAGATCCCCGGGCTGAAGATCATGGATACCGGCAGCATGGACATGACCAAGGTCAACATCGACATGGGCGCCTATGGGCTGGACGGCGCGCAGCTGGAGCAGGAGCTGATGGCTTACGGCATTTTTCCTGAGCTCTATGCCGGGAACGTGCTGATGCTGATGACCGGCATCGGCAACACGAAGGAACACTTTGACCGGACCATCGATGCCCTCACGGATATCGCGTCGAAACACGAGCTGAACACTTCTCCTCAGGGAAGTGTTTCCCGGTTCACCGCTCCGCAGGCAGGGAAACTCCATCCGATCCCGACCGACCATGAAATGGTTCCTCTGGGCGAGGCTGCCGGGCGCGTCTGCGCCAGCTCCATCATTCCCTACCCGCCGGGCATTCCTTATGTCTGCCCGGGCGAGGAGATCACGGAGGAGATGCTGACCTACGTGAAGGCCCTTCGGGAAGACGGGGAAAAGGTCATCGGAGTCACGGACAGGGGCGAAGTGATCGTCGGAAAGAAATAGAACGCCGGAGACCCGGCGTCTGGCAGCAAGCAAAAACGCCCTGGCTCAGCCCTGGCGTTTTTTGTTTTCCATTTTCATGGCCCAATCCCGCACCGCTTCCGCAGCCTTTGTGTTCATGCCAGGCGCGTCGGCCAGCCTTTGGATGCCGTCCTCCGAAACAGCGATGGCGCGGATCTGATCGATGCTCCGGAATTCCTCCAGAAGAGCGTTGCGGCGTTTCTGTCCGATCCCCGGGATCTCATCGAGGACGGATCTCGTCTGGTTCCTTCCCCGGACCTTGCGGTGGTATTCGATGGCGAACCGGTGGACCTCCTCCTGCATCCGGCCGATGTAACTGAAGAGCAACGGCTTGTCCGAAAGGGAGATCTCCACGTATTCGTCCCCTTCCTTCCGGTAGATCAATGCCCGGGTGCGATGGTGATCATCCTTGACCATGCCCACCACCGGAATGTCGAAGCCGGTGGCGTCGATGACCTCCAGCGCCGTAGAAACATGACCCTTGCCTCCGTCCATGAAGATGATGTCGGGAAGCACGGCGAATTTGTCGTCCCCCTGGAACACCCGGTTGAACCGGCGGCTCAGCACCTCCTGCATGGAGGCGTAGTCATCCTGACCCTGCACACTGCGGATGCGGAATTTTCGGTAGCCCTGTTTGTCCGCCTTCAGTCCGTCGAAGGTGACCATGGCACCCACCGTATCCACCCCGTTGGTGTTGGAGATGTCGTAGGCCTCGGCGCGGAACTGCCTGCCGTCGTAGCCGGGAAGGCCTGTTTCCGGATCTCTGCTTCCGGCGATGGCTTCCTCCGCTCCCATGGCGCTGAGCACATCGTAGATCTCCTGTCCCAGGCTCCGGCGGCGTTCCCGGGCAGCCTTCGCCCGGTCATCGATGGTGTGGATCATCTCCAGCACATCCCGCCTGGCCATGTCCACCAGAGCACGCTTTTCTCCCCGCTGGGGACAGAGCAGCTTCACGTTGTGGCCGGCAGTCTGGCTCAGGTATTCCTCCAGCAGACCGGCGTCCGCCGGCATGGCCGTAACGAGGATCTCCTTCGGGATGTTGGGCAGCCGGCCGTAGTGCTGGCTGAGAAACGCGGAGAGGAGCGCCGTATCGGACCTCTGCGGGGCTGCGTCGGGACCGGCTGCAGATCCATCGTCTTCACCCAGCTCCGCTTCCAGGGCGGTCGCCGTTTCGATCTCCACCGCGTCCATCTCGAAGGTCTCCCGGCCGATGAGTTTTCCCTCCCGCACGAAGAACACCGCCATATAGGTCTCGTCCGTTCCCCGGGCAGGAATGACCACGTCCGCCTCCTCGCTGTGGTGCATCACCACCCGCTGGGTCTCGGACAGGGCCTCCGCAGCTACCAGATAGTCCCGGTACCGGGCCGCCTCCTCGTATTCCATGGCCTCGGACGCAGCCTGCATCTTTTCCTTCAGCACGGTCTGCAGTTTCTTGTTTCTCCCGGCGAGAAAGTCCGCCGCTCCTTCCACTGCTTCCGCGTATTCCTCCCGGTCTACCGTGCCGCTGCACACTCCCCGGCACTGATGGATATGGTAGTTCAGACAGGGTTTGAATCCCGGCGGAAAAGCCGCGGCGGAGCACCGCTTCAACGCGAAGCTGGAGTTCAGCAGATCCACGATCTTATTCACCGCTCCCGCATCGCTGTAGGGACCAAAATACCGGCTGCCGTCCTTGCGGATGAGCCGGGTCTTCATTATGCGCGGATAGGGTTCATTGGTGATGCGGATATACGGATAGGTCTTGTCGTCCCGCAGCAGGATGTTGTATTTCGGATGGTACTTCTTGATCAGGTTGCATTCCAAAATCAGGGCTTCCATCTCGCTGCCGACCTTGATGTACTCAAACTCGGCGATCTGGCCCACCATGCTGCGGACCTTGGGATCCATGTGGCGGGAAGACTGAAAATACTGGCGCACACGATTCCGCAGGGAAATGGCTTTCCCCACGTAAATGATGTTTCCCAGTTTGTCTTTGTGCAGGTAGACGCCGGGACTGTCCGGGAGTTTTTTCAGATTTTCCTGGATGTCGAACATTTTTTCACCTGCGATTCGCTTCACCGGCGTCCTGCGCTGGCGGCGGGTCGCCGTCAGCTACTTCTTCCTTCTGCGGCGGCGCGACCTGAGTCTCGCCGCGGCATCGTTCCTGGATCCCTCTTCCGGCGAACCGGATCTTGGAACATCCATGACGCCGCTCATTTCTTCCCGGCTCAGCTTGCCGTGGCGCCGGGGCTGGTTCGCGTCATAAACTTCTGTGGAGTCCAGCATGGCGGTCAGTTCCTCATCGCTGAGGGGCCGACGGCTCTGCCTTCTTCCGGCATCCAGCGTCCGGGACAGATCCCTGCTTCCAGCGCCGCCGGAGGTGGCGTGGTATCCGGAACTGCCGGATGTGCTGCGGTAACCGGAGTTTCCGGAGGTGCTGTGATATCCGGATGCTCCCGATGCTCCGCGGCTTCCAGAAGCGTCATACCGGTTGCGTGCTCCCGATGCTCCCGCGGATGGCGATCCGCCGTACGCTCCGGTATCAAAGGGCGTGCGGGGAGTGATCTTCATGTGGGGAGCCTTGGATGCGTTCGGTGCGCCCGGGGATGCCGGCCGCGCGGTCTGCCCATCTCCGTAGCCGCCTCTGGGCGTTCCTCCGCCGAAACGGCTTCCGCTGCGTCTGGGCGAATCCTTCCTTCCGGCCGGGTTCTCCGTTCCTCTCCGGGATGGATCGCTCTGTCCGGAGCCACGGCTCATGCCGCGTTCAGCGCCCCGCCGGTCTTTTTCCTGTTTCCGGGCTGCCCGCTTGTCTCCGCGGCGTCTGCCTTCCTTCTTTCCCGTCTTCTTGCTGCCCTTCTCTGACGTGCTGCTCCATGCGGTCAGTTCCTCGCTGGAGATCCTTGCGGGTCCTCTCGGGATCGGCACAGCTTCTTCAACGCCGGTCACATCCGTGAGTTCCCGGGCCGTCATGCCCACGCCTGCGGTCCTCATGGTGGAAAGCTCGTCACGCATGTTCTCCCGTCTGCGGTTGCGGGCCCTCTTTCTGATGAGGTAACGAATGAGCAGGATGAGGAACAAAAGCAGGAGCACGCCGCCGGCAATGGCTGCTGCGGTGGGCAGATCCTCATCAGCAATACCGATGTGGGACAGCGGTCCGCCTTCGGCTACAGAAGCCAGCGCGTAGAGATCCTCTCTGGCGACCAGCCTGCCTTTGCTGTTGAAGACCAGCGCCTGGCCCAGCTTCTGGCCTTTGCTGATCGGCGCGGTGACCTTATCGTTGTCCAGACGGAATTCCGTAGTGAAGTCCTGGGCACCGGCAGTCCCCTTTTGGATGGTGACGCCGAGATCCCGCTGGGTCCCCACGTTGACATAGCGCTTCTCACCGGCCCACACCCGGTTCACTCCGGCGGTGTCTCCGGCCTGCTGCACCTTGTAGGTCTCGTATTTGTCAAACGCGTAGTTCCACAGTCTAATGGCGTCCTGGTAACGCTTCTCGCTGTCCTCAGCGCCCAGCGTTACCACCAGAAAACCAGTCTCCCCCCGCTGCGCGCTTCCCACATAGCAGAAGCCGGCATCGCTGGTGAACCCGGTCTTGATGCCGTTGCAGCCGTCGTACTTTAACGGGATCGTCTCTCCGCCGACCTCCGTGTACTGATACTCCTGCCAGAGGCAGAGATTGGTGTTGTAGATCTTTTTCTTCTTATGCTTGTTTGTCTTCGGAACCGTGTACTTGGCCGAGCTGACGATCTTGCGGAACTGCGGCTTCTTCATGGCCTCCCGGGAGATGAGGGCCAGGTCCCGGGCAGTTGTGTAATTCAGATGCTCCGGATCTTCGTTAAGTCCGTTGGGGTTCTTGAAATCCGTGTTCTGCGCGCCGCACTCTCTCGCCCGGTCGTTCATCATCTCGCAGAACTTGTCCATGTCCCCGTCCGCGACGGTCAGACCCAAAACCTGGGCAGCGTCGTTGCCGGACTCCAGCATCATGCCGTAGAACAGATCCTCAGCGGTGAGTTTTTCACCGGGATCGATCCACATGAGGCTGCCTGAAGACTCGACTTCCTCCGGCACAGTGATCACCTGATCCATATCCAGGTGCTCCAGAGAGACCAGGCAATTGAGGATCTTGGTCACGCTGGCCGGCTCCACCACCTTGTCGGGGCGCTTTTCGAAGAGGATCGTTCCTGTATCCACATCCATGATGACGGCGCACTTGCTGTGGATGCTGGGCGCGTCGCTGTAATCGATATCGATGGCGGGAAGGATCTCGGAATCGCTCTCCTCCGCGTATACTGGCTGCGGCGCCGGACCCCACGCGAATGAGGGCACTGCTCCGGTCAGGAGCAGTGCCATGATCACTGTGGTAATGACAATGTGGTATAGCCGATGGTTCGTCTGATTCATAATATTGGTTTAGCCGCTTATTTGTTTTCTTCCTCGAACTTCTTCATGAACGCAATGAGCGTATCCACGCCTTCCTCCGGCATGGCGTTGTAAATGCTCGCGCGCATTCCGCCCACGGTTCTGTGTCCGCCCAGATTGTGGAGTCCTGCTGCCTTTGCTTCCGCAACGAACTTCTTCTCCACATCCTTGTCGCCGATGACGAAGACCACGTTCATCAGGGAGCGGTCCTCCTTGCGGACGGGGCACTTGTAGTAGTCGCTGGCGTCGATGAAGTCATAGAGCTTGCCAGCCTTTGCGACGTCTCTGCGATGCATCTCGGCGACGCCGCCGATGCTCTTGATGTACTTGAACACTTCGCCGGAAACGTAGATGGACCAGCAGTTGGGGGTGTTGTAAGCGGATTCCTTCTCCACATGGGGCTTGTAGTCCAGGTAGGTGGGGATGTCCGCCGGGGCCTTGCCGATCAAGTCCTCACGGATGATCGCGACCGCCACGCCTGCCGGTGCCACGTTCTTCTGCACGCCAGCCCAGATGATGCCGAACTTCGTCACATCGATCTCCTCGGAAAGGATGCAGGAGGACATATCCGCAACCAGAGGAATGTCTCCGGTGTCCGGAATGTAGTTGTAGTGGGTGCCGTAGATGGTGTTGTTGAAGCAGATGTGAACGTAGTCCGCGTCGGGGCGGATGTCATCCTTGGTGATCTTCGGGATCCAGGTGTACACATCGTCCTCGGAGGACGCGATGACCTTAGCGTCAAAGCCCAGCTTCACGGCTTCCTGATACGCCTTCTTGGCCCACTGGCCGGTGACGACGAAATCGATCTTGCGGGAGTTCACCGCGATGTTCATGGGAACCATGGCGAACTGCAGCGTACCGCCGCCCTGTACGAAGACGACCTTGTAGTTGTCGGGAATGTTCATGATATCTCTCAGGGAACTCTCCGCGTCGGCCAGGATCTGCTTGAACTCTGCGGATCTGTGGCTCATCTCCATGACGGACTCGCCGCAGCCTTTGTAATTCAACAGATTTTCTTTCACGTCTTCCAGTACGGGAAGAGGCAGCATGGACGGGCCAGCCGAGAAGTTGTATGCTCTTTCGTTGCTCATGTGTATACCTCCGTATATCTTGAATAAAACTTGAATATAATTGACCTATATACGCAGATATTGTACCACGCATGCGAATGAAATACTATATGTGTAGGGAGAAAAAAACGTCTTCTGCGATTATTTTTCCGCGCTGTCTGTCATGCGCGGGCTCCGTTTCCCTGCACCGGTCTTCGGTATATTCCGTTGTACTGCCTGCCGGTTTGTGCTACAATCAAGTCGTGCCGGTCGGTTGCCCGGCAACGGCAGAGTACGTCAATCAAAGTCTTAACGATATGAGGTGATAAAATGTACAAAATCGGAACGTTCAACAAGATCTCCCCTGTTGGCCTGGGCCGCCTGACCGCGGACTACGCTCTGGTGGAGGACCCCAACGAAGCCAACGGCATCATTCTGAGAAGCTATGACATGCACGAAATGGATTTCTCGGATAACCTTCTGGCCATCGGCAGAGCCGGCGCGGGAACCAACAACATCCCCGTGGACAAGTGCGCGGAATCCGGTATTGTGGTGTTCAATGCTCCCGGTGCCAACGCCAACGCCGTGAAGGAGCTCTGCATCGCCGGTATGCTGCTGGC
This sequence comes from uncultured Eubacteriales bacterium, assembly GCA_902766185.1. Taxonomy (GTDB): domain Bacteria; phylum Bacillota; class Clostridia; order Peptostreptococcales; family Anaerovoracaceae; genus Lentihominibacter. The sequence goes on along the minus strand of CACXCQ010000076.1, from coordinate 2,332 downwards.
AGCCCGGAATATTCCCGATGGCCTGGCCTGGGCAAAGACTCTGGTGGGCAGCGAAGGTGTCGGCAAGCAGATCGAAAAGGGCAAGGGCCAGTTCGCCGGAACGGAGATCATGGGCAAGACTCTGGGTGTCATCGGACTTGGCGCCATCGGTATTCTGGTGGCCAACGCAGCCGAGCAGCTGGGCATGAAGGTCATCGGCTACGATGCATTCTTCAGCACAAAGGCAGCCCACTCCCTGTCCCCCTCCGTCAAGGTGGTGGATCAGTTGAAGGATCTGTATCCCGAATGCGACTACATCTCCATCCACGTCCCGGCCAATGACGCCACAAAGGGCATGGTGAACGCGGAAGCCTTCGCGCAGATGAAGGACGGCGTTGTCTTCCTGAACTTCGCCAGAGACAAGCTGATGAACGACGAGGATCTGCTGGCCGCTCTGGACAGCGGCAAGGTCGCGAAATACGTTACCGACTTCGCCGATGACGCTGTGCTGAACGCGGACAAGCCGGGCATCATCGTCATCCCCCACCTGGGTGCGTCTTCCGCCGAGGCCGAAGACAACTGCGCTACCATGGCCGTCGATCAGGTCATGGATTACCTGGAAAACGGCAACATCGTGAACTCCGTGAACTATCCTGCCGTCTCCCTGGGCGCAAAGAAAGCGACCCGTGTATGCGTCATCGCAAAGGCTGATGCGGGCGCGGCGGAAAAGGTCGCTGCCGCTCTCCCCGGAGCGGACATGGCTTGTGCCACCCGCGGCGACTACACCTACGTGCTGGCCGAGACCGCCGGCGCAGTCGACGCTGCCGCCATCGCCGGCGACGGAATCATCCGCGTACGCGTGATCGAGTAACCGCTGTCGACGGAGACAGATCAGGCACCTGCCGGTTCGACCGGATCTATACGTAAGCGAAACAAAACCCGCGGCTCTGAAATGATGAGAGCCGCGGGTTTGTATTTGTGTTCGCCCCTGTCGAGCTTACTGTTGCAAGCGCAACAATCGGTTTTTCAATCCCAATGCAGGCTTTTTATTTTAAAAGCCTGCAAAACAGGTGTTAATCAACATATCCTGCAGGTTCCGGTACTTGCTGCATGATTTTTGAGGGCAAATCAAGCAGCACAAGCATATATAGGGGTCTACTGCAGGAAACGCGATTCCCCCACTCCTTTCGAGTGCGCACGGGCAGTCTGTGGGCAAGCAAGACTGGCTGTGGGCAGGTGCGGTGCAGCCGCAGCTGTCCACAGCCAGCCGAAGGTTATCCACAAACTGCCCCGCATTAACATCTGAGCTTCTGGAATGGTCCGCCCCGTGCGCGCCGCGCTGACCGCCGGTCCCCACTTTAGACCGGCGCGGTCAGCTGTAAAGCGAGCGCGCCCGGCAGGCGGATTCTCATTCGCCCCATTCCGGGCGAATGAGCTTATATATCATGAGTTGTCGCACACAGCAAGGCTGTATAACAGGATGCTGTGCGCGCAGAGGCGAACGAAATTCCTGACTGGTTTCGAATTCTTGATGTTTCGAGTCACACCATTCGCTTTGAAGTTGGCGAATGGTGGTCCGCCGACCGATCACGCTCACCTGACAGTTGGCCGCACCGGCCATAAGCAGAGGCCGGCGGCCAACGCGGCGTTCTCGGGGCGGACTCGATCGATTGCAAAGAAACGAATGCGGAAGAGGTTGGGGATAACCTGCGCCTGTCCGTGGATAGCTGATGCAAAGCCTCTCCTACCCACCGCCAGACTTGCTTACCCACAGCCTCTCCGCAGGATTCGTAAAGCCTTGTTGCGACAAGCAATTTGTGTTCGACCCTGTCGAGCTTACAGTTGCAAGCACAACAATCGTTTTTTCAATCCCACTGCAGGCTTTTAATATTAAAACCCTTCAAAACAGGTGTAAGTCAACATATCCTGCAGGTTTCGGTACTTGCTGCATGATTTTTGAGAGCAAATCAAGCAGTACAAGCATATATAGGGATCTACTGCAGGAAACGCGATTCCCACACTCCCTTCACCACGTCAGATGCGACTCAGAGGGACTCTTTTTCCATCCTTATTTCCATATAATAAAACTAATGGAATTTATTTCTTGTCATATTCTGTAATTTATAGTATATTATTGGAAGGAGGTGGCCAACATGAACACGCTTCTGCACAGAACGCAGGTCAGGACGACTCTGCAAGGTATTCTCTCGGATCTTAGAGCATCGCATAAGCAATATATCGATGAATTACAGAGTTGCCCGCCAGGATCTCTTCGTGTCTATACCAGCCGGGATCGAGTTCTGTACACTCAGGCGATGCATCACAACGGAAAGTGGCAGCGCCGCGGGATCTC
>CACXCQ010000075.1 GCA_902766185.1 uncultured Eubacteriales bacterium | reverse complement strand
GCGGCGCTGCTGACGGCGGACGCGGAAGAGATGCCCATGGGCTGGGAGACCCTGATCAGCGAGCGGACGGAGACCATATCCGCGGGGCAGAAGCAGAAGATCCTGCTGGCCAGAGCCCTGGTCAGAAAGCCGCGGATCATCTTCCTGGATGAAGCGGAGAGCGACCTGGACAGCGATACCCTGGAGCAGATCCACGGGAACCTGCGGAAAATGGTTCCCACGGGAATAATCGTGTCCCACCATTTACGCTCCCTTGCATCCTGTGATAGAATCATTGTGCTGGAGCAGGGGCGGATCCGGGAGGAAGGCGCGCCGGAGGAACTGCTCCGCAAAAAAGGCCGGTTTTTCGAATTAATGAGGCGGCAGCTGTAACATGACCCTGACAGCAGGGTATAGGAGATTGTAAATCGAACCGAGAAGACCGCAAGGTGATTCAGTAAGGAGATTATGATCATGAAGAAAATCAGCGAAGATGAATTCAGAGATTACCTTGAATTCAAGAAGTTCATGGGGGAGGAGCCCGGCAGCCTCAGAAAGAAGAAACCGGAGGGCGCTCTCAGCATGGAAGATCTGGATATGGTCAGAGCGGCCAGAGGAGATCAGGATTTTGCCCGGTTCATGAGTGAGATGAAAGCCAGAAAGGAAAGGGAAGACAGGTAGATGAGCATTCGCCGAACGATAGAAGGGAATTCTCTGATCCTCGAGAACACCGACAACGGAGACCGGGTGACGATCCGGGAGACCATCGACGAAGACACCGCCCTCATCGCGCCCGAGGGCCGGCTGACCGCAGAGATGGTCCACGATCTGGAGGATGAGCTGACGTCCCTGGCCCTGGTGTGCCGGGACATGCGCATCGAACTGGGGGCCGTGCAGTACATCTCGAACTCCGTGATCCGGACGCTGCTGGAGGTCCAGCACATGGTGGACGCCCGGCAGGGGACGCTCCGGCTCACAAAGGCTGGAGATGACGTATGGAACAGGTTTGAGGAGATGGGCCTGGAAGAGGTTTTTGACATCGCAAGAGAGTAGAGTTATCAGATGAAGTGCAGAGCAGCGGTATATGAAGGAGCAGAACCATATATTTTCGTCAGTTACTGCCACGAGGACCAGGCGAGGGTCTACCCGTACATCGAGACCCTGGCCGGAGACGGTTACCGGGTATGGTACGATGAAGGGATCACGCCGGGCGAAGAGTGGATGGAGAACATCGCCAGACACCTGGAGGCCAGCAGCGTGTTCATCGCGTTCATCACGGAGGCCAGCCTGAATTCGCATAACTGCAGGCGGGAGATCAATTTCGCCATACAGAGAAACAAGCGGTTCGTCGCTTTGTATCTCGATGATGTCACGCTGTCAAGGGGCATGGAGATGGCCCTGTCCAGCGTGCAGGGAATATACCGCAGCCATTACCATGACGCAGAGGAGTACATCCAAAAGCTGTACAGCGCGCCCGGGCTGGAGGAGTGCCGCGGAGAGCGGCACCCGGAGATCATCGGCGGAGAAGGTTTCATCGATGAAGAGGAGACCGTCACGCTGACCCAGGGGGCGATGGGCTTTGCCATGGGGGTATTGGAAACTTATCTGCTTCGGATCAGGACACAGGAGAAGATCCCGATCCACAAGAACGCGTTCACCATCGGCAGGAGCCGGAACCATTCGGATTACGCCATGCCCGGAGAGGGCGCCATCAGCCGGCGGCACGCCACGATCCACAGGATCGATGATTCTTATATGATCGTCGACAACAGATCACTGAACCACGTGGGGTTGAACGGCAGGCTGATCCCGCCGGATACGAAGCAGGAGCTGGCAGGGTTCGATGTGATCTCCCTGGCCAGAGAGCACATGGTGTTCTTCCGGGATTACGACGAGGCCGCAGTGCTCCGTCAGCCGGGATTTCTGCTGCGCGACGAGCAGAGCAGCTGGGAGATCGGCGGACCGGTGACCAGGATCGGAAGCGCGTACCCGGAAAGCGATGGCAGGGGATGTGAGGTCCGCGTCGACGGGCCGGGCGTCCTGCCCTTGCATGCATTCCTGATCCTGACCTCAGGCGGGCTTTACGCGGTGGATGTCAGCGGAACCCACAGCACGGCGGTCAACGGACAGATCCTGCAGTACTGCGACAAGGCGCCGCTGTCCGCGGGGGACACGCTGACCGTGGCCGGACACAGCTTCGATGTGATCCGGGACATCTGAGGAGTTCGCGGCATCTGATCTGAAAAAATTCAAAGGCAAACGATTATGGAACAATTTTTGAACCGATATACGAGTATAATCATTACCGGGCTGTTTCTGCTGGTGGCAGCAGTAGCGGTCCTTCCACAGTTCTCTGTCAACGTGAGCGGGGAATTCCACGACGTGAGCATCGGCGATCTGATGCAGACCTACAAGGAGTACTTCCAGAGCAGCGCGGCAGAGGATCTTCCGTTCCTCGGAAACGCCTATGCGGCAGCGCGAAAACTGGTGCTGTTTTTCCTGGTCACATCGATCCTGATGATCCTGCTTCCGGTGATCGAAGCGGTTCTGGCCCTGGTCCTGCGCAGAGACGGATTCCTTCTGCCCTCCGCCCTGGGCATCCTGGTCAACACGTCGCTGAAGGTCATCGTGGTCAGCCGGATCAACAGCCTGGGAACCACGGCAAAAGATGTCCTGGAGCTGTTCGGCGGGGGAGACCCGGTGGGGGACACCCTGGTGAGGGCCAATCCGGGGCCGCTGACCATGTGGATCCTGCTGCACATACTGGTCATCGCGGTGATCGCGCTGTACCTGATCCGCTGCAGGGAGGGCGGCATCAACGAATCCTTCATGGAGGAGTCCTCCGCGCAAAGGCAGGAAAGAACGATCGGAACCGGACGGGAATTCTTCGGCGAGATCGCGGAGATCCGTGGCGGACGTCAGGGAAGAAGCTATCCCATGGAGCCGGACACGGCGGTGACCATCGGCGGAGCCCGGGATGATGTTATCCGGCTGAACAGGGGAGGCGCAGCGTCCCTCTGTCAGATCAGCTACGCGGAAGGAACGCAGGAATACCGGATCCGGCCCAGACAGACGCGGAGCGTATTCCTCAGGAGCGGCCAGCCTTTGGGAAAGGCGAGAACCTACAGCCTTCCCCGGGGAACGGAGATCATGATCGGGGACAGCGTCAATCGATTCATTCTGACATAAAAAGAGGAGATATGATATGAGATGTCCGGTGTGCGGATATGAAAATGAGCCGGGGTGCAGGTTCTGCGAGCAATGCGGAACGGAACTCGATACTGCGGGGGTCACGGGCGATGAGAACCATTGCCCCAACTGTGGATCGCCCGTCCAGGAGGGGGCCAGGTTTTGCCCGAGCTGCGGATACGCCCTCGGTGAGGAAAAGCGCAGACACGGAACCGGCTTTCTGGTGCTGATCGGCGTTCTGATCGGACTCGCCGTGCTGGCCATGGTCTTCGTCGTGGTCTTTCTGATGAACGGGAAGGACGATGATCAGACGGATCCGACGACGACCACCACGACGGAGGAGCAGAGCGAATACGACGATGAAGAAGACGATTGGACGGATGACGATCGTTATTCGTACGATGAGCCTGAGGTGTCGGTATATGCCAGCTATTCGGACGATGAGCTGTACGACTACAGCACACCGATCTTCTTCCCGGAAAGCGTGGACCAGTATATCACCGAGGCGGACATATACGGGATGTCGGATGATCAGCTGCAGAAGGCCATCAACGATATCTACGCCCGGAACGGACTGATCTTCAGTCACGATGATATTCAGAGCTACTACTATTACGTGTACGACTACTATCCCGTGTCTGACGTCGATGAGGAGATCCGGGCACGGATGAACAGGATCGAACGGGAGAATGTCGAGTTCCTGAAGGAGCATATGTAATCGATCGGCGAATGACAGAAGGAGGAGCACCATGAGCAACGGTGGCATGCAATACAGAGAAAGGAAACTGACAAGGCCGGAAATGGCCAGGAGAGACGAGCTGTTCCGGCAGCTGGGAAAGGAATACTACGAGGGAGCGTTTGAGGATCCTCTTCCGCAGCTCCTGCCTTTGTTCGACAAGCTGACGGAGCTGCTGCTGGAGCCGGTGCCGGTGCAGGAGGAGCGGGAGTCGTTCCGCAGATGCCCGGTGTGCGGGGCGAAGCTGCCGGAAACGGCGTCGTTCTGTGAAGAGTGCGGGAATCCCATCGCTGCGGGAAAGAAGGAGAAGCCGCGCAAGGCGCCCCGGTTCTGCCCGACCTGCGGCAATGAGCTGCGGCCGGATGCGAAGTACTGCGGCCGGTGCGGAGAAAAAGTGGATTGATATATGTAACATCATCTTCATACGGGTGTATGTGTCCATATCAGTGCGATAGATAACGTGAAGTGACAATAAAAGGAGGTCATCATGAAAACGTGTTGGAGCTGCGGGGCATATGTGCCCGATACGGCGAAATTCTGCAGAGACTGCGGAGCAAAACTGACGGAAGAGAGCGGCGAGGGGAAATCCCCGGCCAGCTGGAACGAAAAGACGGTCGATCCGGCGGAAGACCTCGGAGAGAAGACCGAGATCATCGTCGATTCGGAGAGACGGGATGAGCCCGTCCGGCAGGAGCCGGTGTACGAAGAGCCGGTCTATGAAGAACCCGTTCGGGAGGAGCCGGTGTATGAGGAGCGCGCGTACGAGCCGCCCCGGCAGGACTACGATTACGAGCCGCCCCGGCAGGACTATGATTACGAGCCGCCCCGGCAGGAACCCGCATACAGATACGTCAGACAGGAGAACAGGCAGGAGCCGCCCCGCAGACAGCCCCAGAGCAGCGCTGCGGCGACGCCCGCGTGGGACCACACAGCGGAGTTTGATCCGAAGGACATTTCCGAGAATAAGGTCATGGCCATGCTGGTGTATCTCATGGGCTGGGTCGGCATCCTGATCGCCCTTCTCGGC
>CACXCQ010000074.1 GCA_902766185.1 uncultured Eubacteriales bacterium | reverse complement strand
GTGCAGGTGAGCATATCGTCGATGAGCCTGTCCATACGCTTTCCCTGCCGCTGGATCCTGAGCAGCGCCTCGCGGGCTTCCTCCGGCGTCAGCTCTTCCTCCTCCAGTGCCAGCTCGCACTGGGCCAGGATCACGCTCATGGGCGTTCTCAGCTCATGGGAGGCATCGGAGGTGAACTGCTTCTCCGCTTCGAAGGACCCTTCCAGCCTTTGCATCATCTCGTTGAAGGAGCTGGCCAGCTGCTGGACCTCGTCCTTCTTTCCTTCTCCGGTATCGATCCGCCGCTTCAGATCGGATCCGCTGCTGACGCTTCTGGCCGCTTCAATCATCCGGTTGACCGGCTGCAGCGAATGGCGAATGATCAGGTACGACACCACGGCGGCTAAAATGATCAGCAAAGGCAGGATGATCAGGCTTATCTGCAGTGTTCTGGTGATCTCACTCTGCTGCTGCTCCCGGTCCACAGCTCCGCGGAGCCACAGATCCCCCGCGCCCTCCAGACGCAGGAGCCGGTCATAGACGTAAAAGGTATCCCTTCCGGATTTGACGGTCTGCATCCGGTCATCGGCATAAGCCAGGCTTTTGCTTTCGGCCGGGATGGGGTTCTGCCCTACGATCAGCGTGCCCTCCGGATCGAACACCGCTACGCAGGCGCCGCTGAACAGATCCATGAATTCCTCACCGACCACCAGGCTGCCGTCACCGTAGGGAAACCAGCGGCTTCCGTCCGCCGGATCCATCTTCTCGGGCAGCATCGCGTCCGGCTCGTAGCTGATGGCATCGAGGTCCCAGTTCACGATATCCAGCAGATCCTCCTGGGCCTCACTTCTGTCCACGGATTCCGTGACAGCGAAAAACGCCCCGTAGGACAGGCCCACGATGAGCGTCAGGATGACGATGAACCAGATGGTTATTTTTTGGCGTATGGTGAGATTTCGCATGGTGAGACTCCGTTTTCTCAGTCGTTCTCCTCCCGTATCACATACCCTCTGCCGCGGACGGTGTGGATCAGCTTCTTCTCCTCCCCTTCATCGATCTTGCGCCGGAGGTAACGGATGTAGACATCCACCACGTTGGTCCCGCCCTCGTAGTCGTAATTCCAGACGTGGTTTTCGATCCGCTCCCTGGACAGGACGATCCCCCGGTTCGTCATCATGTACCGCAGCAGCGCGTATTCTTTCGCGGAAAGGTCGATCCGCCGGCTTCCCCGGCGCACCTCCTGAGACCCTGTATCCAAAGTGAGATCCCCCACCTGCAGGCAGTTGGAGACCGTGCCGTATTTTTCCCTGGTCATGGCCCTGACTCTGGCCATCAGCTCCCGGAAGGCGAAGGGCTTGACCATGTAGTCCTTTGCCCCCGCGTCCAGACCCTTCACCCGGTCGTCCACAGAATCTCTGGCCGTCAGGAACATCACCGGGGTCTGAATGCCCTGGCCGCGCATCTCCCTCAGGACCTGCATCCCGTCCATCTTCGGCATCATCACGTCGAGGATCACCCCGTCGTATTCCGCGGACATCAGATAGTCCAGGGCCTCCTGCCCGTCAAAACAGGCATCGACGCTGTAGCCCTCGCCGGTGAGTTTCTTCCGGATCAGTTCGTTCAGATCGCGCTCATCCTCTGCAATCAGGATCCTCATTACCGTAACCTCTCTTCTCGCTTATTCTGGATTTTATCTTATACTATTATAGTATGGATTACAATGATTAGAGTGGTATTAGAATCCATTCTGTGGTTTAATGTAATTCTAATCTATCTTTTTTATACTGACTTTGTGATCGGAGGTCATCATGAAAGCGCGCAGACTGATCATATTGATACTTGTGCTGGGACTTTCCCTGGGGCTGACATCCTCTCCAGCTTTTGCAAAGGCAGGTGGGGACTTTCCGCTGTCCGGGATCCTGAGTTATATCACCGCATCGAAGAACAAGGTGGTCGTCGAGGATGTGGAATACGACCGCGACGACCGGGAAGTGGAATTCGAGTTCAAGGGCTCCGTGAAATGGAAATCACCCAAGGTGAAGATCACCCGGGGCGGAAAGAACTACGCCAAAAAGATCCTGAGCAAGGATTCCGATGAACTCGAGGTGAAGGTGAAGAAGCTGAAGTACGGCGCCATCTACTCCTACAAGATCACCGGCGTGAAGAACAAAAAGGGAACGAAGTACCAGACCGTCACCGGCACCTTCCGGGCGGTGGACTGATCCGACACTCCTCAGCAGGAGATCATCTGTGACGTCTCCTGTATGCACCATACAGAAAAGGACCTGCATCACGTGAGGCCCTTTTCTTTTTTATCTTTTGTTCGCAGAGCCTACAGGCCGATCACGTCCTCCATGGAGTAGCTGCCGATGCCGCCGCCCTCCTCCTGCATTTTCTCATGCATGTAGATGGCCGCATCGCAGGCTCCCAGAGCGTAGCATCTCCAGTCATAGGCCTCGTGGGCGATCTCCATTTTTTCTCCCATGCAGCCGAAGATCACCCGGTGTTCGCTTGGGGTGTTGCCGGCGCGGACGGAGTGATACGGGATGTCCTCCAGACTCTTGTCCGGGGCGTGTTCCGCCATTTCCTCCGCCAGCTCGATGGCTGTTCCGCTGGGCGCGTCCAGCTTGGTCTCGCTGTGGAATTCGATGATCTCGATCTTCGCCTTGGATCCCAGCTTCTCCGCGGCGATCCCGAGGATCTTTCGCATGACGTTCACCACGAAGGATGTATTCGCCGCCTTCATCAGGGGGATACGGTCTGCAGCGGCCAGGATCTCCGCCGTCTGCTCCTCTGAAAATCCCGTGGTCCCTACGATCAGGCCCTTGTTGTGGGCGAGGCAGGCCTGCAGGATCCGCATGGACAGCTCCACCCGGGAGAAATCGATGACGATATCGCATCCATCGATGACCTTCTCGATGTCATCGCATACGGCGACACCGATCTCCTCGCCAAGTCCGCAGACCAGGCCGGCGTCTTTTCCGATATAGTCCCGGCCGGGCGTTCCCACCACGCCGGTGATCCGGATGTTTTCGTTCTTGTATGCCTCCTGAATGATCAGGCTGTCCATGGCGCCCTTCGGCGCGGTGATCACGACGTTAACCATTATTCGTTACCTCCTCTGTGTATATCTGTTGCGGCTCCGGCAGGAACGGGACATCCGCTCTGCCGGCAGCCGCTGTCAGTTCGGCTTCTCCTCCCCTGCCGCGGTCCGGAAGAATTCCTCCATTTCGTCCAGGATCTTCCGGTCGGCTTTATCGGAACTGACCGTGAGCCGGATCGAGGGCTCGGCTCCTCCGTAGAATTTGATCCGCTCCCCATAGAAGGACGCCAGCGCCGGGATCACGCCCTCGGCGAACCGCGTGGTCTCCCAGAGCCTGAGGATGAGCCGGTATCCGTTCTGGGTGATCTCCTTCACGCCCAGGCGTGTGGCCATGGCCCGGATCTTTGATATCCGGATCAGGGTCATAGTGTCTCTCGGGATATCCCCGAAGCGATCCAGCATCTCATCGATCACGTCGGATTCATCCTCGTCGGAAGCGATCATGGCGATCTTCTTGTACATCTGCAGCCGCAGCACTTCGTCCTCAATGTAGTATTCCGGAATGAGGGCCGGGATGGGGATGCTGAAGGACGCATCCTCTGCCTCGGGAACGGTCTGCCGCCCCTGGAGCCGTTCCACCGCCTCCTCCAGCAGCTTGCAGTAAAGCTCGTATCCGACGTTCAGCATGTGGCCTGACTGCTCCGTTCCCAGCAGGTTTCCGGCTCCTCTGAGTTCCAGATCCTTCATGGCGATGCGAAAGCCCGATCCGAATTCCGTGAATTCCCGGATCGCCCGCAGGCGCTTTTCAGCCACCTCCGAAAGATTCCGGTCGCGCCGGTACATCAGGTAGGCGTAGGCCAGCCGTCCGGAGCGGCCTACCCGCCCGCGCAGCTGATAGAGCTGAGCCAGACCGAACCGGTCCGCGTCCATGATGATCATGGTGTTCACGTTGGGGATATCCATGCCCGATTCGATGATGGTGGTGGAGACCAGCACATCGAACTGCCCTCCGGCGAAATCCATGATCAGGTCCTCGAGCTCCTGCTCCCTCATCCGTCCGTGGCCAACGCCGATGGACGCCTGGGGGACCAGCCTTTGGATCTCCGATGCCACCCGGCCGATGGAATCCACCCGGTTATAGAGCACGTAGACCTGGCCGCCTCTG
>CACXCQ010000073.1 GCA_902766185.1 uncultured Eubacteriales bacterium | reverse complement strand
ATGTCTTACCGACATGCCTTCGATGTGGATGCTCTTCATTGCCGGTGTGTTCTCATCCTGGTCCTTCAAGTTCTGGTACAAGGGCGCATCCATGTGCGGTGCTGCTCTGGGCATGGGCTGCAACGGCGCGTACGCGTTCTGGGGTCCCTTCTGGTGCCTGATCGTCTGCGGACTGATCTTCGGACATGACGGCTTCATGATCCCGGCAGTTGGCTGGATCGGCGCTCTGGTCATGGTCGCAGGTATCCTGATCCTGGCTATTTCTCAGAACAAGGCTACGATGCAGCAGGAATAGGAGGTGTGAAAAAATGAGACCATTATTCCAGGAAGTATTACATCTGTATACGGACGGCAAAGAAAGAAGCCGTCAGATGGTGCAGGATGAACTGAGAGATGTCTACGGCAACTTCAGAGCATTCAAAGACCATCAGATGGATGAGGCGCTCCACACCGCCATGTCCAACGGCCTGATCGCTGAGCACAGATATGAGCTGGACGAGAACGGCAAGCTGGTGATGTACTATAAGTCCGATCAGGACATGATCGATCTGATCAACAACTACATCAAATAAGACTTGAAACCAAAATAAAGAACCCCTTCTTCGGAAGGGGTTTTTTATTATCATTCAGGGTCTATCGTGTGGCCCGGATGCGGATCTCCGTCACGTACATATCCGGGTTCTTGGTCGTCCAGCAATCGGTGACGTAGCGTTCCCAGGAATCCTCCGCCAGCTTATATCCGTGCTCCTTTGCCCAGATCTCCATTTTCTCGTAGGTCTGGTTCAAGGTATCGTGCGGTCCGATGTGATAGCAGGTGAGCATCATGTCTCCGCCCATGCGAACCAGCTGCTCCGGCTTGGCCGGCAGAATCATCTCCTGCATGATGCGCATCCTCTGGCAGGTTCCGTTCAGACGATCTCTCCACGATGGATAGGTGATGTTGACCGCACCGGTGATCTCGTTTCCGATGTTCTCCAGATAATCCGTCCAGTCCAGATTGATGATGGCTTCCATATCATCCGCAACGAAGTCCTGATCCATGAAGCCGTATTCTTTCGGTGGGATGAACTTCACCGAAACATCCCGCACATCGTTTTCGATGACCATCTGGGCCTCCAGCAGGAGATCGTACCAGTCCCGCACGGAAGTCAGCTTGGCCGTCACCGCCATCTGCTCGTCCTGCAGCTCATTGATCTTTTCCAGAAATCCCCGTTCTATGGTCCGGTACTCCTCGCAATTGATCAGGGAACGCATTTCCTCCAGCTTGAACCCCATCTGCTTGTAGTACTTGAGGATCGTCAGATCCAGAAGAGACCGACGGGAATAGTACCGGTAATGATTGCTTTCCGAGACCTCATCGGGACTGATTATCCCGATCTCATCGTAAAAGCGCAACGCTTTTCTGGAAACGCTGCAAAGCTTGCTGACCTCACCGATAGAATATAGTTTTTCTCCGTTCTTTGCACTCGCCGTCATAACCATCACCTGCTATCTCTTTTGCGCTGCTTCCGCCGCCTCCAGACTGTCAAATCCATAGAAGCTCACCAACGTCTTCTGTATCGCCTGCACCGGATGATCCATCCGCTTCACATCCCTGAGGATCAGTTCCAGCGTACCTTCTGAATACGTCCGGTATTCTCCTATACTGTAGTCCCGGATAGACGTGTCCATCCGGCTCTCCATCTCCGGTCGGCCACTCCTTGCCAGCGCGGGATATGCCTTCGCGTATTCTTCGTAATCCGCAAGCTGACGCGTAACGATCTCGGCGATGAGCCTGGCCTTCTCTTCAGAGAGGGCGGGCAGATGCGCCTTGAGATTGGCCTCATAATATGCCGGGTCAGTGTACTCCATCATGTAGGCGTACTTCTCGGTGATGAGATTTCTTTTCGCCATTTCCGCCACGATGAGGTCGTTGCGGTAGCTCTCCAGAGTATCCGCTTCCCAAACGCTGTGCTGGCTGTACCGGTTCACGTAGAAGGTGTCGAACTGGTCCTGACATCCCGCTCTGCCGCCGATGTTCTGGGTCTTCTGGAACATGGCCCATTCTCTGTTGATGATGTCGTTGATGGCAGTGTCTCTCGGACTGCCGTTTCTGATCACAGACATTGGTCTTCTCCCGTTCTTAATCAAAATCCGCCATAACGTGCAGGGCCCTGATCTGCGGATCCTTCACCGCCGCCATGATGGAGGGAAGGTGGTTCTGCAGGAAGGGATCCGCCGTTGAGGAGAAGCCCTGCCTTTGCAGCTGCGCCGCCGTCTGGCTGCAGATGGACTCGATGATCCTCTGTCGCTCCCCGGCCGTCTCCTGCCCGCTCCCCAGCGCGATGAGCTGCTTCAGCTCACCCGCCGGCTGCACGCAGATCCGGAAACTCTCCATCCCACGGAAAGCCCATTTGTAGAAGGGTTCGTAGATCCGCTCCAGAAGGTAGAGCATTGACGCTGCCGCCTTCACGAACTCCGCCTGGGCAAGCCATGCCGCGTGAATATCTCCCCGGTTCATGCTCCGCGGGAAGTTGTATTGTCCGCTCTGGGACATCACCGCAGCTCTAGCCGCGATTTTCTTGCGCAGCACATCCTCCGGGTAGAACCGCTGAAGTCCTGCCCGGATCCGGGTGAACTCACCTTCAGGATCATCGAACACCTCTCCGTTGGTGGCGATCGAAAGAAACCGTTCGGGGATCCGCATCCACTCTATATTGGTCCCGGGGACGTCCGTGCAGTTTGTGTATCTGGCGTAGAACCGGTCGATGGGGATCACCCCCACGCGGCCTGCGCCCTCTGCCGTCTCCTGCCGGGTATAGCCCTGGAAGCTCTTCGGCAGAGCATTGTATGCTTCCTGCAGCTCCGGTCCGATGGCCTGCGCCGTCTCCCGGCTGATCCAAAGGCAGAACCCCGGTCCGAAGTCGTGATCCTGCGATATCTGATCATCGTATCCGTAGCACTCGGAGCCCTCTCCAACCAGACCGAAGGCCATTCTCCCAGCGTACTGCGGGAACTTCCCCCGGATCTGATCTGCGTATTCCCGGTAATAGGCTCTGGCCAGTTCCATTCCTTTCATGGCACTATCCTCTCATCTGATCCTCAACCGTTTTCAGGTTTCTGGCCATCATCTCGTAAAAGGCGTTCTTCCCGTAATCCCGCTCGATCAGCTCCATGGCCTTGCGGAAATAGGGCGCCGCCTCCGCCGGCTTTCCCCAGAAGTAGTAGAGGTTTCCCATGGCCGCCGTTGCTGCCGCCGTATGGGGATCCCTGCCGCCCGTCTCCAGATCATAGATGTCCAGAGAGGCCTGCAGCGTCGCTTTGGCGTCCTCGTATTTTCCCAGCCGGGTCTGGACTTCTCCCAGATTGATCAGGCTGGTGGCCATCTCGATGCGGTACTGGGGCATGTTCATGATGATCTCCAGTGACCTGAGGGCAGCCGTTTCCGCTTCCGCGTAATTCTCCATCTCCCGGTAAAGGGCGCTGATATTGTTGCACAGCGCCGCCATCCGGTAATCTCCGCTGAATCCCCGGTAGGCCAGTATCGCCTCCGCGGTGCGGAACATCTGCAGGGCGGTATCGTGCTCTCCCGCCACCATCATGATGTTGGCGCCGTTCTGCAGGGCCACCGCGAAATTCTCCGTGGTCTCCTGCCCCATGTTCTTCAGCACCTGCAGCACGTTCTGGGAAAGCTTGATGGCGTCATCCACCTTCCCCGCTGCCCGGTAAAATCCCGCCAGCTCGTTGCTCACTGCCACGATGGCTGCCGGATCATCGTCCAGCCTGGCCGTTGCCAGAGAGTCCGTCAGGTACTTCTCAACAGCCGCGGTATCGTGCTGCGCAAAAAGCTGGTCCAGCTTTTGATAAAAATCTGTTGTGTTCATATTTACTCCGTTTACTTTTCGGCACCGGCGCCGGGCACTACTTTTCGGCACCGCCGTCGGGCGCCGTCTCGGTCAGGACGCTCTGGATCAGATCCATCAGTTCCAGCTCGGAACGGAACCGCTGTTTCCGGTGTCCTTCGTTCCAGGTGATCTCCCCCTGCCACGTTCCACGCTCATGGTACATAACATGGACCAGAAAAGTATTCTCTCTGTTTTCCTCTGTATTTTTCCGTGCCACTGCCCGACCTTCCTGATTCGTCACTAAATCGGTGTCCTGCTTAATTTTGCTGACACCTCCCCTGATTATTATATGATACTTCATGTGAAGAGCCCTGTCAACGAACACCGGTATATGACTCCGCCCGCCTTCCTATCTGCTTATCCCCATCAGTCCTGCCCAAGAGCCCCGGAAGGAGAAGTCATTGTTTCAATGTCTCAGAGCCGACTAAACCATGACTCTCCTATCGCGCAAAGGCTGGACAGCACCATACAGTCAATGTTTTCCTTACTTCAGTCGTCCGAAACATTGACTCCTCTCCCGGATCCACTCGCTCGAGCCGAGAAAGTCAATGTTACAGCACGTTATAACAGCCAAAACATTGACTTTTCGTTCAGACGTTTTGTGGGTCCGATCTGTATGAGGCAGAGCAGGAGCACGGTGAGATCAAACCAGAAAAAAAAGGAGCTGCCGCCCCGACATATCCTGTCGGATGCGGCAGCTCCCTGATGGTCGATCAGTATTTTATTTGATCTTGCAGTCCATAATTTCGGACCATTCTCCGTAGACTTTCTTGCCGTTTACGATTCTGTAAGCTCTTATCTTGACGTGATAGAACTTGCCTTTCTTGAGCTTCTTGATCGTTACGGTCTTCTTGCCGGCCTTCACGTTCTTGTTCTTGCCCTTGATCTTTGTCCAGTCTTTGTAGTTGACCTGGTAGCCGTCTGCGCCCTTGACCGGCTTGAAGATGACCTTGACCTTCTTCTTGCCAGCCTTCAGTTTCTTCACCGTACCCTGGCTCAGAACCGGCATCTCCGTCACGACGGTGGAATCGGATCCGACGAGCTTCTGTCCATCGATGATCATGCTTGGCTCCGCATAGAAGTCGTACAGCGTTCCTGTCTCCAGTCCGGAGGCCTGATAGGTCGCTTCCTTACCGGCGCCGTCGCATGTCATTTCGAACAGCACGTTCCATTCAGTGTCAGAATGCTTTTTGCTGTAGATCGTGTAGGTGACGTACTGACCGTCGATCGTGTTCTTCGACGTATCCCACGCCAGATCCAGGATCTGATAGTTGCCTCTGCTGACGTTCAGCGACACCTTCTCATTGTTGATGAAGGTCTGCAAAAGCTGGGCTTTCAGTTCTTCGACCTGCTTTTGCAGCTGCGCTTCACTGGCACCGCCCTCTTCGATCTGCTTCTTCAGTTCAGCGATCTGGGCATCGGTGTAGGCCTTCGCCGCCTCTACGGCCGCGTCACCTGCCGCGCTTGCCGCATCCTGAGCAGCTGCCAGCAGATTCGCCTGATCCTCCAGGGACTTGGCATCATCCGCTTCAATGATGGCCTGCTGGACCTCCTCGATGGCCGCCTGCGCCGCTGCAATCTTGTCCGCCACATCAGCATCGGTTGCGTAAGTCTCATTCAGTGCATCGACCTGTGCCTGCAGCTCATCGATCTTGCCCTGCAGTTCTGCCTTGGCTGCCGCAATGCTGTCGTCGACATACGCCTTCACGGCATCGTTGACTCCGTCCGCCTTGCTTTCCAGCGCCGCGATCTTATCTGTTGCCGCGCTCAGCTCCGCCTTGGTCGCTGCCGCATCAACGGCTGTCTGCAGATCAGCGATGTCCGCTTCAAGATCATCGACCGCACTCTGCAGGTCAGCCACGTCAGCATTGGTCGCGTAGGTTGCGTCCAGCGCGTCGAGCGCGTTCTTGTTCGCGGTGATCTGCGTCTGCAGTTCATCGATCTTGCCCTGCAGCGCCGCCTTCGCTTCGTCGGTGTAGGCCTTCGCCGCCGTCAGTGTAGCCGCGTCGGCTTCTTCCAGTGCGGTCTTCGCTGCTCTGATCGCGTTCGTCAGTTCCGTTACCTTGCCGGCCAGCGCTTCATCCTGCGCCGCATCGACTGCCGCCTGGGCTGTCTCGATGGCCGTCTTCGCTGCCGCGATCTTCGCCGCTACATCCTCATCGGTAGCGTAGGTGCCGTCCAACGCATCCAGCGCGTTCTTGTTCGCGGTGATCTGCTCCTGCAGAGCCGCCTTCGCTTCATCAGTGTAGGCCTTCGCCGCTGTCAGCGT
>CACXCQ010000072.1 GCA_902766185.1 uncultured Eubacteriales bacterium | reverse complement strand
CAACACCATGGTGGAGCTGCGGGTGGCGGAGGAGTTCATCGTCGAGCTCGCCGACGTGATCAGCAGCCTGGCGGTGGACCGTCTTCACATCATCGGGGACATCTGGGACAGAGGAGCGCATCCTGACCAGATCATGGAGTATCTGATGGACTTTCACGATGTGGACTTCCCGTGGGGAAACCACGACATCGTCTGGATGGGCGCGGCGACCGGTAACTGGGCCTGCATCGCCAACTGCCTGCGAATGAACATCTCCTACAACAACTTCGACATGCTCGAGGTGGGGTACGGATTCAATCTGCGGCCTCTGGCGATTCTGGCGGAAAAGTATTACAAATACGATCCCTGCATCAAATTCTGGCCCAAGGTCATCGAAGAGAACAAGCTGGATCCCGTTGATCCCGGGCTTGCGGCGAAGATGAACAAGGCCATCGCTATCCTGCAGTTCAAGATCGAGGGACAGCGGATCAAGGCCCATCCCGAGTACCATCTGGAGCACCGGATGATGCTCCACCGGATCGATTTCGAGAACGGCACCATCCGCATCGGCGATGTGGTCTACCGGCTGAACGATACGAATTTCCCCACTGTAGACCCCAAGGATCCGTACAAGCTGACGGACGACGAGGAACAGGTCATGAAGGGGCTTTCCATGGCGTTCCTGCAGAACGAGAAGCTTCAGCGCCACATCCGGTTCATGATCACCCACGGGGCCCTGTATCAGATCGTCAACGGGAACCTGATGTACCACGGCTGTATTCCCATGAACGAGGACGGATCCTTCAAGGAAGTGGAATTCATGGGCAAGAAGCTTCGCGGCAAGGCCTATATGGACCATCTCGATTCTCTGGTCAGGGAAGCCTACTTCAGAGAGGAGCCGCCTAAGAGAAAGGGCAAGTCCGGCGACCTGATGTGGTACCTGTGGCTGTCGGCCAACAGCCCGCTGTTCGGCAAGGACCAGATGACCACCTTCGAGCGGTGCTTCATCGACGACAAGAAGTCCCACAAGGAGCACACCGTTCCGTATTACAAGCTGATCAACGAGCAGAGCGTGTGCGAGAGCATTCTGGAGGAGTTCGGGCTCGATCCTGAGGATTCGGTGGTTCTCAACGGACACGTTCCGGTGAAGATCAAGGACGGCGAAAGCCCGGTGAAGGGCGGAGGCAGGCTGTACATCATCGATGGCGGCATGTCCAAGGCCTACCAGAAGACCACAGGCATCGCCGGATACACATTCATCTACAATTCCCGGTACATGGCCCTGGCTGAGCACAAGCCCTACAGTCCGCTGAAACCGGATGGAACACAGGAGTTCCATTCCCCGGTGGTCACCATCGTCAAGAACATGCGCAAGAGGATGCTGATCCAGGATACGGACATCGGCAAGGAGCTCATCCGGGAGAGGGATGAGCTGAAGGAACTGGTGGCTGCGTACCGCAGCGGTGCCATGAAACAGAGGACCGGAAGCCGGTAAAAACGGTGCCGGCAGGCTCGCAATAAAAGATAACAATAAAGTAGAGCGAATACGCCAACATAATTATTCTGATTCCGGGAAATATTCCTTGCAAAATCAGGCCAAAAGTGGTTTAATTATGTTGGTGTATTTTGTTACAAAAATAACAATACATTCATCCATAAAGCGATGTTTTTACATCAAAAAATCGCTGTTCAATAATTCTAAGGAGGCAATTACATGAACTTTCAACTGACGAAGGAACAAGAATTCGTAAGAAAAATGGTAAACGATTTTGCCACGACCGAGGTTGAACCCCTCGCTGCGGATATCGACGCGGAACACAGATTCCCCGAAGAGACCGTAGAAAAGATGGCAAATTACGGTTTGCTGGGTGTTCCGTTCCCGACTGAGTACGGTGGAGCAGGCGGAGACCACATCTCCTATGCGATCACAGTTGAAGAGCTGTCCAAGAAGTGCGCTTCTACAGGCGTTATCTGCTCAGCTCACACATCACTGTGCTGCTGGCCCATCTTCAACTGGGGAACAGAGGAACAGAGACAGAAGTATCTGCCGGGTCTGTTATCCGGTAAGAAACTGGGCGCGTTCGGTCTGACCGAGCCCAACGCAGGAACCGATGCATCCGGACAGCAGACGAGAGCAGAGGACTGCGGCGATTATTGGCTCCTGAACGGTGCCAAGGTATTCATCACCAACGGTGGATATGCGGATGTTTTCGTCGTCATGGCAATGACGGACAAGTCCAAGGGCAACCACGGAATCAGTTCCTTCATCGTTGAAAAGGGTGACGAAGGATTCTCCATCGGTAAGACCGAGGACAAGATGGGTATCTGCGCATCCTCCACAACGGAGCTCATCTTCCAGAACTGCAAGATCCCCAAGGACAGACTTCTGGGCGAGGTCGGTGATGGCTTCAAGGTAGCTATGTCCACGCTGGACGGCGGCCGTATCGGAATCGCTTCCCAGGCTCTGGGTATCGCACAGGGCGCTCTGGATGTGACCGTTGAATACATGAAGGCACGTAAGCAGTTCGGCAAGAGCCTGTCCAAGTTCCAGGCACTGCAGTTCGTCGTGGCGGATCTGGCAACACAGATCGAAGCGGCAAGACTTCTGGTCTACAGAGCTGCTGACATGAAGGACAAGCACCTGCCTTACGGCCCGGCTGCGGCAATGGCCAAGCTGTTTGCGGCTGAGACAGCAATGCATGTCACCACCAAGTGCGTACAGCTCCACGGCGGATACGGCTACACGAAGGACTATCCGGTAGAGAGAATGATGAGAGACGCCAAGATCACCGAGATCTATGAAGGTACTTCAGAAGTTCAGAGAATGGTCATCGCGGCATCCGTTCTTGGTAAATAAGCACAGAGGAGGAAAATATAATGGCATTTAATATTATCGTTTGCGCAAAGCAGGTTCCTGATACCAATGTTATCAAAATCAATCCGAAGACTGGTACATTGATCAGAGATGGCGTTCCCAGCATCCTGAACAACGACGATGCGAACGCTCTGGAAGAAGCGCTGGCAATCAAAGATAAGTTTGATGACGTTCACATCACCGTCATCACCATGGGACCTCCGCAGGCCAATGATCTGCTCTTCGAGTGCATCGCCAAGGGCGCGGATGAAGGCATCCTGGTATCCGACAGAGCTGTCGGCGGTTCCGACACATGGGCTACCTCCAACACCCTGGAAGCGGCTGTCCGCAAGTGGGTCAAGGAGAACGGCGACTACAACCTGATCTTCACCGGCCGTCAGGCTATCGACGGCGATACCGCTCAGGTCGGCCCGCAGCTGGCTGAGAAGCTGGGACTGCCCCAGGTATCCTACGTTGAAGAATTCGAGATCGCAGATGACAGAAAATCTGTTACGGTCAAGAGACAGCTGGAAGACGGCTATGAACT
>CACXCQ010000071.1 GCA_902766185.1 uncultured Eubacteriales bacterium | reverse complement strand
CCCAGCTTGTCCCTTGCCGCCAGCACTACGCCGTCTTCTTTCAGAATCAAAATAGAAGCAGACCCGTCGATGGACTCCTGGGCAAACTTAAGCCCGTCCACAAAATCGGACTTCTGGTCGATCAGGGAGGCCACCAGCTCCGTGGAGTTGACCCTGCCTCCGCTCATGGCTTCGAAATGTCCGCCGCTGAACGCCAGATACTGCTTCACCAGTTCTTTATCGTTATTGATCACGCCTACGATGACGATGGCGTAGACGCCGTGGTTGGAGTGGATCATCATTGGCTGGGGATCCGTATCGCTGATGCAGCCGATCCCGGAGGTGCCCGAGATCCTGGTCACCAGATCCTCGAACTTCGTCCGGAATGGTGAGTGCTCGATGTTGTGGATCTCTCTCTTGATGCCGTTCTCCGCGTCAAAGACGGCCATGCCTCCTCGTTTTGTCCCCAGATGGGAGTGGTAATCCGTCCCGTAAAAGATGTCCATCACCACGTCCCGTGTTGAAACTGCTCCGAAATATCCGCCCATTATAGTTTTCCTTTCTCGCTATGTCTTCAGCTTCAGCCTACAGCCCCAGCGCCGCGTCTTTTTCCAGTACCGTCTGCGCTGCCTTTGCGCGGTCATCCTTCAGCCGCCGGGAAAGCTCCGGCTCGCCGACAGCGATGATCTGGGCAGCCAGGATCGCCGCGTTGGCCGCGCCGTCTATGGCGACGGTGGCAACGGGGATGCCGCTGGGCATCTGCACGGTGGAAAGCAGCGCGTCAAGTCCGTCCAGGGTGGAGGACTTCACCGGCACGCCGATCACCGGCAGCATGCTCGCCGCGGCCACGGCTCCCGCCAGATGCGCAGCCTTGCCCGCGAAGCAGATCAGTGCGCCGAACCCGTTATCCTCGGCGTTCTCCGCGAAAGTCCTGGCCTGCACCGGTGTCCGGTGAGCCGAATAGATGTGGGCCTCGTAGGGCACTCCCAGTTCCTTCAGTTTGTCTGCAGCCTTCTGCACCACCGGCAGATCGCTGTCGCTTCCCATGATGAGTCCGACTTTTTTCATGCTTCTTCTCCTTCGCGTCCGCAGCGGCTCTTCCGCCCGGAACCAAAAAAATCAAAATAGACAGGTCAAAAAAACCTGTCTGCCAATATACTGCAGGATCCTGACTGCGTTCTCATCCGCGCATTCATCCGAATCCGCACACCGTTCCGCCATGGAACGCGAAACAGTGCTAATAGTCACTTTTTTTCGGCGCGTGGTAGAGACGTCCAGGCCATCATACTGAACATATATTAGCAAACGTTATTCACTTACCTGTCAATCTTACCACACCGCCGGTCAAATCAAAAGCACTTTATGCAGTTTTTGCTCATTCCTTGACGCTCAGCGCTGATGCCGTATGGCCACGTGCCTGGTGGCAAAGCAGTACAGCATGGGCATGTAATAGGTCCGGAACGTGATGGTGTCTCCGGGCGCAAGGTCTCTGGCGCTGTCCGTGACGTCGATGATGGTATGGTCGCTGCTTCCGCCGACGATCTCCATGCCGGCATCCTCCGGGATCAGCTGCTTCGGATCACCGATGTCCTGAGACCCCAGCGCGACCAGAGCTCTTCTCCGGATCCCCCGGTCCTCGCATTCGATGGTCTGCCCCGCCCAGTTTTTGCGCGCTCCCGCAGGGGCGGATGGCTTGTCCGCCACCTCCACTATCTCCGCCGTCAGCCGGAAGGCGTCCTCCCGCATTCCCTCGATGTGGACGCCCCTGTTTTTGCGGATGCCCATGGGATTGGCGATCGCTCCGCCGATGCGAAGGTGGTTGATGCCGGGCGGAATGGGTTTCCCGCAGGCCAGCAGAGTCAGGGTGATGGAGCTTCCGCCGGAGACGATCTCCAGCTTCCGTCCGATGGCGGATTCGATCTGCGCGGCGGTTCCCGCAAGCTCGCTGAGGTTGTCCCAGTCGGGCAGGACGCCGGAGGCGCAGGCGAAGGACGCTCCGATGCCCGCCAGGTGAAGGTGTTTCATCTCCCGCTCCACGCTTAGCGCCAGCTCGACCACCTTGTCTCTTCCGTAGATGCCCTCCCTGCGGTCACCCACGTCCTGCATCAGAACGACGCCGTGGACCCTGCCGTACTTCCCGGCGGCTTCATCCAGGGCCTGCAGCACCCGCTCCTCGGAGTTCAGGCTGATGTCGCTCCACTGCACCGCTTCCTCCACCTCGCTGATCATGGGGATGCGGATGAGCATGGTCCGGATCTCGGGCATCGCCTGCTTGATCCGCTTCAGGTGCACCGTTCTGGATGAAGCGATCTGCCGGCAGCCCCCGTCGCTGTAGGCCTTCACGATGTCCAGATCGCCGTCGGAGAACTTGATGACTCCCGCCACATCGATGCCGTGATCCGCGCAAAGGCTGGTCATCACCGCCGCGTTCTCCCGGACAGCCTGCAGGTCCACATCCAGAACCGGATACGCCATGCGGCGCAGGTTTTCCTCTGCGCCGCACATGTTGCTTTTCATGAAGTTACTCATTGTCATGAACCGATTTATTTTACCGTTACTTTAACGACTTTCCAAATGCCGTTGGGGGCCAGCACGTAGATCTTGCACTCGCCGCTTCCCAGCGCCCTTACCTTGCCCCGCTTGTTCACTTTCGCGATGTGCTGATCCGAAGAGATATAGCGGATCATCTGCGTATGGGTCGCGCCGAAGATCTTCTTGCTCTTGCTCTTGCCCACCAGCTTGGCCTTGATCTTCGTGCTCTTGCCAACGGAGAGCGTGATGGATGACTTCTTCACCTTCACCTTGCTGGCGTTCTGCTGGTTCTTGACCTTCTTGTTCACCATCGTGTGCGTGGTCTCGCTCTTGGCGATGGTGATCTTCTGGCCGTTCTCGATCCTGATGGCCTTCACATAGAACTTGTAGTTGTTCTTCTTGAGCTTCTTGATCGTCAGCTTCGTCACGTTAGCGTCGACGATCCTGATGGGCTTTGCCTTGGACGTGGCCGAACACTTTCCGCCGTAGATCTCATACTTCTCAACGTTCTTTACCGCCGTCCACTTCAGATTGATCTTGCTCTTTCCGTCGGTGGCCTTGAGCACCATCACGTCCTTGCAGTTTACGGTCAGTGTCCCCTTCTCGTACACGAAGGTATAGTCGTCCGCAGCACCATCGACAGGCGTCAGCTCGTATGTGGTGTGGGGCGCCCAGTCTTTGCTCTTCACGATGGGCGTGTTATAGCCACTGGCTGTCTGCTCGGTATCGCTGCCGACGAATCCCGTGACCTTCACCTGAAGCGCCGGCTGCTCGTACCACTCGATGGTCTCGCTCACGTAAGCGGCGGTGAGGACCGCCTTGCCGACCTCATAGGTGATCTCCTTCGGCTCCTTGCTTCCGTCAGGCCACACATATCCGGGCTTCAGGGTCAGCACCGCAGTATGCTTTCCGGCTCTGGTGGCGCTTCCGCCCTGCACCGTATACCCCTCTGTCTCAGCGTACGCGGTCTGGTCTGCGCCGTTATAGGTCAGCTCCGGAGCCGGCACGATGTGGGCTGTCTTCGGATCGGGTTCAGGTCCCGGACCCGGAACCTTACGGAAATTCGCGACGTACTCTTCCGCCACATTCTTTCCGCCGGTCTTCTTCGGCACAAAGGCAGGATCTTCGCTGACGGTCTCGCTCTTGCTGTTGGTCCAGCAGATGAAGGTATATCCATCCTCCGGTTCAGCCTTTGCTCCCTTGGCTTTGCCCGAAAGAACGCCCAGAGTCTCCGCTTCGGGCTCGACCTTTCCGCCCTTTCCGGCGATGTACTTGATGGTGACCTGGTTTTCCTTCCATCCGGCGTACAGCGTGAAGCCGCTCTTCACCGGCTGGCTGAAGTCGTAAGCCTGGGTGAGTCCTTCGTCGGTGTACCAGTTGTCGAAGGTGTAGTCATCTCTTGTGGTCTTGGCCGCTTCCCTGTCCACCTTGGCTCCGTATTCGATG
>CACXCQ010000070.1 GCA_902766185.1 uncultured Eubacteriales bacterium | reverse complement strand
TTCGATGGCGACCACGTGCCCGGCCTCTTCCGCCGCGGCTCTGGTCAGCACCCCGATCCCGGGACCGATCTCGATCACCAGGTCATCGGGACCCGTTCCGCTTCCCCGGACGATCCCCTCCGGGACCGCCGGATCCGTCAGGAAGTTCTGGCCAAGTCCTTTGGCGAACCGGAATCCGTATTTGTTCTTCAGGCTCCTGATTGTCTTCGGTGAGCACAGATCCATTACTGTTCCTCAGTCTCTTCGGTTTCGTCGGATTCTTCCGTTTCCGGCTGGTTCGTCATGTTCTCCGGGAAAATATAGAGAGTCTCCCCCGGCATGACCAGCCGCATCTGGTCTCTGGCCTGTTCCTCCAGGTTCTCCAGATCGTCGATCTGCTTGAGATCCTTCTCCAACTGCGCCTTCTCTTCCTTATATTCTTCCTGCTGCTTCTGGGCCGTATGCAGGTCGTGCTTCAGCATCAGGATATTCCCCAGGGAAATCCCCATTATGATCATCAGCCCGGCCAGAACACCCAAAATGATCAGGTTCCTGTTCCTCTTCCGGCGGCGCAGGGCCATCTTCCGGCGATCCTGCCGGACCCTTCCTCCGGAGGAAACGCTTTCCTGGCTTTCCTGCTCCTCTCCCATGGTAAACATGCCGGCGATGTCGCGCACCGCGGCGGCAGCTCCTTCGGGGATCTTTCCCGCGGCGTGGCTGATGCTCTCCGCACTCCAGTGCGCTGCGTGCTCCGCCGCGCTTTCCGCACTGCGCGCAGCCGCAGCAGCATTCCCGGCCGCTTCAGAACGGGAAGGCCGCTTCTTCGCTTTTTTCTTTTGTTTTTCCTGGCGCTCCTGCTGCCGCTTCCGGCGTTCTTCCCGGGCCTGCTCCATGTCAATGACTGTGCTGCTGTCCCGGTATTTGCTGCTGCGCCGTTTCTTCCTTCCCATACCCTTACCTTCTTGTCAACTGTCTGCTGTCAGTTTCCCTTGTGCAGATCCTTATGGCAGATCCTGCAGCGGGTCGTGCGTCTGTCCGTTCACGTGGATCTCAAAGTGCAGATGAGCTCCCGTGCTCCGCCCGGTGTTTCCGGACTCGGCAATGTGCTGTCCTTCATAGACGCCTTCGCCCTCACTGACCAGGATCTGGCTGAGATGCCCGTATCTTGTCATCTGGCCGTTCTGGTGATCGATGTCCACGCAGTAGCCGTAGCCGCCGAAGTATCCGGCCCGGACCACGATACCGCCGTCCGCCGCCAGAACGTCATTGCCCACCGGCGTTCCCAGGTCGATGCCCGCATGGAGTCTTCCCCAGCGGTAGCCGTAGTTGGAGGTCAGGCTGTAGCCTCCGGCCAGCGGCCAGATGTATACGCCGTCACCCACCGTAGGCGGCCGTTCCGCAGTTCCCACCAGCACGATCTTCTTCACGGGCTTTTCGATGATCACGTCGCTCAGAACGCTCCGCTTCTCCACTTCTCCGTTGATGGAGACTGTCCGCTCCGAAATGGACTCGGTGCCGTCCTTGCCCTCCTGCTGGATCTCCTGCTCGTCCTCGTACATTTCGTCGGTCTTCTTCGTTACCGTTTCAAATTTTATGGTCTTCGTGTAATCACGCTTCTCGACCATCCGTACCGTGAGCAGCGGCGCGTTCTGCTTGATCAGCAGGGTGCTGCCCACCTCCAGCTGCGTCGGGTCCACGCCCTCGTTGTCCGCTATCAGCCGCTCGTCCGTGGTTCCGTACATCAGCGCGATATCGTTCAGCGTCTCTCCGGCAACAACGGTGTGGACGGTCTCCTTCCTTCCGCTGGTACACAGGATCTCCGCCATCCGGTCCGCGGAATAGACCTGCCGCAGGCTGTTGTTGCCCTTGCGGACGTCCACCGTTTCCAGGATCTGCGCCTTCTCGATGACGGTGCCCTCCTTGTCGCTGGCGTACCGGTCCTCGATCTTCTTCAGCACCTCCGCCGCCACGTCTTTGCTGCGCACCGCGCCGGCCTTCTTGCCGTTGACGTACACGCCGTAGGCCTTCACGTTCAGGTCGCCCACGTAGGTCAGCCGCCGCAGCACGTCCTCCGAGGAGTCCGGCGTGACCTCCCGATCCAGCGTAGACACCCGCTGGAAGGTGATGTCATCCTTCGGGTCGATGATGACCTGCATTTCCTTATCTTCCGTCAGCGCGTGCTGCACCATATCGGTGATCTGCAAAACCTGGTCTTTGCTTTTGACGTAGCCCAGCGAGTGCCCGTTGTAGGAGTACTCGTAGATGGTGCAGTAGTTGATGACGCCGGCCGCGCCTACGCAGACCAGCAGCACCATGCTCAGGCCTGTCAGCAGCAGCGTCTTGTGCCGCTCGCAGAACTTCTTGAAGGCTTCCGCGCGCTGGCCGAAGGCACTGTTGCGGTAACGGGTAGCCCGCACCTTGGACAGCTGTGAGGCCACCTGTCTGGCTTCCGCCGTCTTCTTTTCCTGCTCTTCCTTCAGCGCCTGCAGTTCTTCCTCGGTGGCTGCCGCACGCTTCTCATGGTGCGGAACGATGCCCAGAAGATCTCTCCAGGAGAACTTGGCCACCGGCTGGATCTCCGTGCTGACGGTAGTGTCGTGGGCGTTTACGATGCCGCCGCCCATCTCCGCGGATTTATCTGCAATGCGCTTCTTTCGCCGGATCTCGGCACGCAGGGCTCTTTCCTGCTGCTTTTTCTTCGCCTTTGCCCGGCGCTCTTCCCGGCGCTCCTTGTCCCTGGCCTGCTTTTCCCGGCGGTAGGCTTCTCTTCGCGCTGCCTTCGCCGCCTTCGCCTTGGCCCGGGTCTCCTCTTCTTCCTGTACCGCCTGGATCTGATTCTCCATCTGCTGGCGGAACCGGGTCTCAAAGGTCTCCGATGCGTCCGGCCGGCTCAGCCCCGCCGGATCCACTGCCGCAGCGGGTTCTGCCACAGCTTCGGCCGCCTCGGCGGGTCCTGCAGCATCAGCCGCCGCTTCCGTGGCCGGGGTTTCTGTGGCCGTCACTTCAATGGCCGTCACTTCCGCCCCCTGCTGTGCGGGTTCAACCGTCGCTTCAGCCGTCTCTACCGCAGCAGGTTCCGTCGCCTGCGGTTCAGGTTCCGTCACCCGCCGTTCAGGTTCAGCTGTCGCATCCGGCGCTGCCGTCTGCGCCGCCGCCACGACTGCCGCGGCGATCGCCTCTGCCGGAACGGATTCCACCGCCGTCTCAGGCACTGTCTGTCCGGCCGCAGTTTCGACCTCTGCCACCTGAGCGGTCTCGGCGGCCTGCGCAGCTTCTTCTGCCTCGGCGGGAACCGCTGCCTGCGCAGCCGGCGCCTGTTCGTTGGCACCCGAAGCATGAGGTGCCGGAAGCACCTCAGTATCCTTCAGTGTGTTCAGGTCCCGCTTCAGGTTTTGTATCTCCTCAAAAAACCTTCTTGCCCGATCGTTCTGGGACAGGAGTTCCTCCTTGCTGGGGTCCATCCTGCCCTGCTCCCGGGGAAGGCTCGCGTTTTCCCGCGTTATATTCAATTCTGTGTCTTTGCTGGGTTCAGAATTCTGTCGATCTGTTCCCTGGTCACCTTTTCGCAGCATTGGCACCTTTCTCCCGTTTCAAGTATTCCTGTGTCGCCGCATTCCGTGCACGTGTAATGCACGTCCATATAATCAAGCTCGTATTCGTTTTCGGTCAGCAGGAAGGCCTTCTCCATGTTGAGCTCGTCCATCTCCTTGCGGATCTTCGCCCCTGCCTTTTTCTTATCCACGGTGTCGGAGATGATGATCCTGGACAGATCCCTGTTCAGGCCGTTGATCCGCTCATCGATCTCGCGTATCCGCGGAACCGCCGCGTAAACTTCTTTCCTGCGCTGCTCCGCCTCAGCCTCTTCCTTCTGCCTGAGGGCGTCGTAGTACTGCATGATCTCCCGGCTGGTGGGCTTGCCCCCCGGCTCGGCGGACCGCCCTGCCTTTCCCTCATCCTGCCAGTTGCGGAGCACCTTGTTCACGTAATTGATGTTGGGATTGGAGATCCCGGAGGTCCTGCTGCAGGCGTCCAGGACCGTCTCCATGGAAAGTCCCATCTCGTCGAACCATCCATCGATGATCCGCTTCTCCTCCTCCGTGGCTCCCCGGGCGAACCCCAGGGCCTGGAAGACCCGTCTTCTCATGGTGTAGCGCCGGTCATCCTTCGCCAGCATCTCCTCCACGGAGGCGACGTCCCGAAGTCCCCGGCTTCCCCAGTCGTCCACCAGCTTCGCCACATACTTCAGCGTATTCTTCTTCTGCTTCTTCGCGTAGCGGAAAGCGTAGGTGATGGTCTCGGGGAGGATCTGGTAATCCTCGATCCAGGAAAGGATCTTCTGCATCTCCGAGCTGGAGTACACCCGGCCCGTGATCTGCTCGATCTCCGTGATCATCTGCCTGATTGGAGGATCCTCCATCAGCTGGCCGATGGTCTGCATCCCCATCTGGGGCGCCGCGGCCTCGCCGTAGAGCTGCTCCTTCAGCACCACGAATTCCACATCATAATCGAACCCGCTCTCACTGCCTTTCATGTGCTTGCGGATCACGTTCAGCTTTTCCCAATATGTCCAGGCCTTCAGCACGTCCTCCGGTTCCATGTTCAGGTGTTTGGCGATATCCGCGTTGGTCAGGTCCGTATCCAGACCCGCATACATCAGCGCGAAAAGATACACCTTCAGGTACTCTCCCGGAGCGCCGGCCATATATTCGTTGATGAACATATTCTCCACCGGCGTATCCAGCAGAAAATAGTCCTTGATCGATTCTCTGTAAAATGCCATTTATCAGAAGCCTCCCATGTTGCTTCCGGCGCTGTCCACGAACTTGGTGATCTTGTCCAGCCACGCCACCTTCACCGTTCCGGTGGGGCCGCTCCTCTGCTTGGCCACGATGACCTCGCACTCGCCCGGCACAGCTTCGTCCTGGTGATAGTAATCGTCCCTGTACAGGAAGATGACGATGTCCGCGTCCTGCTCGATGGAGCCGGATTCACGCAGGTCCGACAGCATGGGCCGGTGGTCCGTTCTGGTCTCCGGCGCCCGGGAAAGCTGGGACAGCACGATCACCGGGCAGTCCAGCTCTCTGGCCAGCAGCTTCAGGTTTCGGGAGATCACCGAGATCTCCTGGGTGCGGGAGTCGGCTCTTCCTTCGGGATTCATCAGCTGCAGATAGTCGATGATCACCAGGTCCAGCCCGGCCTCCGCCTTCAGCCGGCGGCATTTGCTCTTCATTTCCATGATGCTGACACCGGGGGTGTCGTCAATATGAATATTCGCCCTGGACAGGATATCCAGCGCGTCGTTGATGTCGTCCCAGTCCCGGCGCTGCAGCTTGCCCTTCTTCAGGCTCTGCATATCCACCCGGGACTCCATGGCCAGCAGTCTCTGTCCCAGCTGCTCCTTGGCCATCTCCATGCTGAAGATCAGCACCGAAGCGCCGCCCTTCACCGCGGAGTTCAGCGCCACCGTCAGCGCAAAGGCAGTCTTGCCCATGGCCGGACGTGCTGCGAGGATGATCAGATCCGACTTCTGCAGTCCGGAGGTCTTCTCATCCAGATCCCGGAATCCTGTGGTGATACCGGTGAGGCCGCCCTCCATCTGTGCCGCCTTGTCGATGATGTCGATGTTCTCCAGCAGCACATCCTTGATGTGGGTGTACTGCCCCTTCTGGCGGGCCTGGGAGATCTCAAAAATTCCGCTCTCCGCGTAATCCAGCAGCGTCTGCGGATCCATGGATCCCTCATAACCCTTGTTGACCACGTCGTCCGCCACCTCGATCAGCTGGCGGGCGGAAGCCTTCTGGGCGACGATCTTGGCGTATTCCTCAGCGTTGACCGTCGTGGGCGTTCCCGAGGAAAGGCTGGCCACGTAGGCTCTGCCGCCTACCATCTCCAGCGTTCCCCGCTTCTTCAGTTCCTCGGATACGGTCAGGGCGTCCACCGGAGCGTTTCGCCTGGACAGATCCAGGATCGCTTCGAAGATCTCCTTGTGATTCGCATCATAAAAATCCTTTGCCTTGACGTTTTCCACCACGTCAAACAAAGCGTTCTTCGACAGAAGCGCTGCGCCCAGTGCGGAGCGTTCCGCGTCAAGACTGTGAGGAGGGACCCTTCCTTCCATATCCGTACACTCCTAAACCGTTTGCTTTATACCGTAACGTTGACGTTGATCTTCGCGGATACGCCCTCGAAGAGCTTGACCGTGACGGTCTCCTTCCCGGCCTGCTTGATGGGTGCCGGCAGATCGATCTTCTTCTTATCCACCTTGACCCCTTCCTGCTCCTCCAGCGCCGCAGCGATGTCCTTGGAGGTGATGGAGCCGAACAGCTTGCCGTTTTCACCGCCCTTGGACTGGATGGTCACCGTGGTCTTTTCCAGCCTTTCGGCCAGCTTTTGCGCGGCCGCCCGCTTCTCTTCCTTCTTCTCTTCGGCCAGCGCCTTCTGCTTCTCCAGGTTTCTCACGTTCCCCTGGGTCGCTTCCTTGGCCAGCCCCTTGGGCAGCAGCATATTTCTGGCGTAGCCGTCGCTTACCTTTACTACGTCGCCGGCTTTGCCCTTGCCTTTCACATCCTGTGTCAAGATCACGATCATCTTCTGTATCCTCCTGCTCTCCTGTTGTATCCTATATTCTATCTTCCTAATGTGAAGTTTTGACGAATTCTTCGATTTCGGCCAGAATCTCTCTGGGTTCCATGTCCACCTTGGCTCCGGCGGTGTTCAGGTGTCCGCCTCCGCCGAAGTGCTCCATGATCCTCTGAACGTTGATGCTGCCCAGAGATCTGGCGCTGACCACCGTCTGTCCGCTCTGGTCCTGTCCGGCCACGAAGCTGGCCTCGATCCCCTTGATGGTCAGCAGCTCGTCCGCCACCTGGGAGTTCACGATCTGGGAATTCACATTCTTTCCCTCGTATACGGACATGGCGATGTGCTCGTCGATGACCCACGCGCCGGCCACGCAGGCGGCTCTGATCCGGAAGTTCTCCGCATCCGCCTGGAAGTACCGGCGGACCGTCTGCAGATCCGCGCCGTTCCGCCGCAGCCAGGAGGCCGCCTCGAAGGTCCGCACGCCGGCCTTCACCGCGAACCGGTTGGTATCCAGCATGATCCCTGCCAGCAGGGCGTCTGCCTCCACCTTGGTCAGGCTCTTCTTGTCGCAGGCGTACTGGACCACCTCCGCCACGAGCTCCGATGCCGAGGAGGCATAGGGCTCCATGTACGAAAGCACCTGTCCCGCAAGCACGTCTCCTGCCCGGCGGTGATGGTCGATGGCCACCAGCTTCTCCGCTTTCTCCACCAGCTCAAGGCATTCCACCAATCCCGGCCGGTGAGTATCCACCACCACGACCAGGGAATTCTCCTTGTAGAGGGAAAGGGCTTTCTCGTCGGAAACGAACTGATAGTCGCCGGTTGCTCTGGCGTCCTGCACCATCTCCTCCATGGACTCGTCGTAATCGCCAAGAAGGATATAGGTGTCCTTGCCCACGGTGGCCGCGATCCGGCTGACGCCCAGCGCCGCGCCGAAGCAGTCCATATCCGGGTTCTTGTGGCCCATGATGAAGACTCTGCTGGACTGGTTCATCAGCGCCCGCAGAGCGTGGGCGATCAGTCTGGATTTTCCCTTGTTGGATTTTTCCACGCCCTGGGTCTTGCCGCCGTAATACTCCAGATCATCCACGTTCTTGATCACCGCCTGGTCACCGCCCCGTCCAAGGGCAATGTCCAGGGCGTCCTGGGCGTACCGGTCGCAGGCGGCCGGCGTGTCTCCGCCGAGGCCGACGCCGATGCTCAGGGTCACCGGGAAGTCTCCTCCCGCGTCGATCTC
>CACXCQ010000069.1 GCA_902766185.1 uncultured Eubacteriales bacterium | reverse complement strand
GGCCTCCGGCGCGGAACCCACATCGGCGCTGATCTTCGGACTCATCGTTTACCAGGAGATCCCCACCATTGCCGGCCTTGCGGGCACATTCCTCGTGATCGCAGCCATCATCGTTCTGACCAGGTCCGTCGCGGCGGGGAAGTGACCTTAGGTCATGCCCGAGAAATGCGTTAACGCATCAAGTTCTATGCGCATACGCATTTTTTTGTCGGGCTAAAGCGATGAATACCCCTATACAAATGACAACAATGTATTAAAATTGGAACAAAGAAAGAACCCACCCTTATATGCAGGAGGTGCTGAAAATGAAAGAGATGAGCGGAAACCCCATGAACTGGAAGGACATATATCAGGAAAGGCTGACCACCGCAGAGGAGGCGGTGAAGCTGATCAAATCCCACGATCACGTGATCTTCGGACACTGCATCTGCGAGCCCACAGGGCTGATCGACGCCATGGTAGCCAACCACGACGCCTACCGCGGCGTGCACATCACCCACATGGTCTCTCTGGGCAAGGGAGAATACACGAACCCGAAGTACAAGGACAACTTCACCTTTGACGGCATCTTCTTCGGCGCCGGAACAAGAAACAGCATTGCCCACGGCAACGGCGATGTCATCCCGGTGTACTTCTCCGAGCTGCCCATCTGGATGCGCCGGGGGATCCTGAACTTCGATGTGTGCCTGGTGATGGTCTCCCCGCCGGATCAGTGGGGCTACTGCAACCTCGGTGTGGAGTCCGGATACACCTTCCAGGCGATCCGCTCCGCGAAGATCGTCATCGCCCAGGTCAACGAGAACATGCCCTTCGCCTACGGTGACACCCACGTACACGTCAGCCAGCTGGACGCCATCGTTGAGATGAACGAGCCGCTGATGGAATCCCAGCCTCCGGTGGTTGGAGATGTGGAAATGGCCATCGGCGAATACTGCGCCTCCCTGATCGAAGACGGGTCCACGCTGCAGCTGGGCATCGGCGCCATCCCCGACGCGGTGCTGGCTTCCCTGCGGAACCACAAGCATCTGGGCATCCACTCCGAGATGATCGCCGACGGCGTTCTGGATCTGGTGGAAGCTGGTGTCATCGACTGCTCCGAGAAGACTCTTCACAAGGGCCAGATCGTGGTCACCTTCCTGATGGGCACGAAGCGGCTCTATGACTTCGCGGATCACAACCCCATGCTGATGCTCCGTCCGGTGGACTACGTCAACGACCCCACGGTCATCGCGAAGAACAATAAGATGGTCTCCATCAACTCCGCTCTCCAGGTGGACTTCATGGGTCAGGTGGTAGCTGCCTCCATCGGCACGAAACAGTTCTCCGGTGTAGGCGGACAGGTCGACTTCGTCCGCGGTGCCTCCAGAGCGGAGGACGGCAAGGGCATCTCCATCATCGCCATGTCCTCCATCGTAACGAAAAAGGACGGCACCATCATTTCCAAGATCGTACCCTACATCGATAACGGCGCTGCGGTGACCACCAACCGCTACGACGTAGACTACATCATCACCGAGTACGGCATCGCCCACCTGAAGGGCAAGACCCTCCGGGAGCGTGCCCGTGCCCTGATCAACATCGCCCATCCGTCGGTGGTGGACGAACTGTCAAAGGCCTTTGAAGAGAGATTCAACACGCCGTATGTAGGAGAATAAAAAAAACCACTGCAGGCAAGTACCGCTGCCTGCAGTGTTTTTTTTACCGGGATCGATTCCTTCTACAGACCCTTGGCAAAATCGTAGATGGTCTGCTTCAGCTCATCGCTTCCGTTCTCCGGATCCTTCGCGGTGAAGATGCCCATATCCTCGATGCCCATGAATCCCAGGATGCCCTTGTACTCGCCGATGGCGCCGTCGTAGACATTCGGAGACATGGAGGACAGCAGCAGCGCGGCCTTGGTTGCTTTGGGCGGCTTCATGATGCTGTATACTCTCTGGATGGCGGCCTGCATCTGCGCCGTCATGGTGAAGTAGTAGATCGGGGACGCGAACACGATCATGTCGCAGTCCTGATACGCGGGGATGACCTTTTCCATATCATCCTTCTGGATGCACTGGCCCTCCCCCTTGCCATGGCAGTACTCGCAGCCGAGGCAGCCGGCGATCTTCATCTTACCGACCTGGATGACCTCGACCGTATGTCCGGCTTCCTCAGCGCCAGCGACGAAAGCGTCCACCATGAACGACGTGTTGACCTTACGGGGACTTCCGTTTAACACTGTGATCTTCATTTAACTGTTCCTCCTTCTCGATACCGATCCAAAGTGATCGGTGCAGTTGACGTTGTTTAGTTTATCATATTATACCCCACCGATGCAAAGGGATGCGAACAGATGAGGCTTCAGGCACGCTCCTCCATCCATTCCCTGATCTGCCGGATCAGCATCGGTCCGTCTTTCCCTTCGAATTTAAGGGCGAAGAGATCGTCTGTCTGCCGGAGGAACGGAATGTCCTCCCGCCGGAAGTTGTGTCCTTCTCTGCGAATGCCCGCATTCTCCAGCAGCCAGGTGGTCGCCCGGCGGGATCCGTTCGGCCTGCCCTCTTCATCGAACAGGTTCTCCCGGAAGGGGCTGTTATAGGCTATGGTCTGCGCGAAGATCTCATCCCCGTAAACGGAGTGCCTCAGCATCCGGCGGATCAGCTTTTCCCGGCTGACCAGATACGCGGCAAGCTCCCCGGTGACGGACCAGTAGGCCAGGCCCTTCCGGCATTCCATCCCGTATTTGCGAAACCTGTCGATGCCCCAGCTCTGCTGCAGAATACCAAACTTCTGCTGCACCTTGTGGATCAGCCTGTACCAGCTGTCCGTTTCGTATCTCTTGCCGATCTCGTTGAAGATCCAGCGATATCGCACTCTCTCCTCACAGTTTCGGGGGCTGATCTCCATGAACTCTCTGCCGGCATTGGCCTCGAAAAAGGCGTGGATCTCGTCCTGCGTGCACAGCGGATAACTCGCCCCGGTCATCATGTGGACGTAGGCGTATTTCTCCGTTCCCACCGCAGCTTTCAGTAGCGCCATCCCGCAGGCCACCTGCGAGTACCCCGCCCACTCCACCTTCATGGAGGGGATGACCGTCAGGCGGCTCTGCCTGACGCAAAACCTGGACGGCTCCATGTCCGCACCCGCTTTTCGGTCGATGTGGAGGAAGATATCATTGCGCGGATCATCCAGCTCCTCCAGAAGCATCTGGAGCAGATCCGGCCTGTGATGCGCCATCACGAGATATGCGTGTCTGTTGCTCATCGGTTTTCCCTTCCTTTTCGACTCTGTATCCTATATACAACAGAATCGCCGAAACGGCAAGACTGCATTGCTGAATTATGGTATTATTTATCCATGAGCAAGAGTCCGCGGATAACAGGAGTGTTTCCATGCACAGCAACTGCAGCAGCGGCGGCGCGGTCCGTCCCGAGATCAGCATCATCGTACCCGTCTACCAGGTAGAGGCCTATCTTCCGGACTGCCTCGACAGCATCCTCCGGCAGAGCTTCACCGACTGGGAGATGCTCCTGGTGGATGACGGCTCCCGCGATGCCGGCGGGCAGATCTGCGATTCCTACGCTGCCCGGGACGAAAGGATCCGAGTCTTTCACCAGCAAAACGCAGGCCTGTCCGCCGCCAGAAACACCGGACTGGACCACGCCAGAGGAGAATATCTGGTCATGGTGGATTCCGATGATGTTCTGGCCCACCGCGACTTTCTCAGGATCCTCTATGATGCCATCCGCAGCAATGACGCTCAGATCAGCTGCTGCGGGCTTCTCGCCTTTCACGATGGCGACCCGATCCCGGACCCCTGGGGCAGCCCCTCTCCCATCGCCGTTTTTTCCGGCGAAGAGGCCTGCCGGTGGAAGGACCTTCCGGCGGGTTATTTCTTCGGCAGCGCCCACTGCAAGATGTACCACCGGGATCTGTTCCGGGATCTGCGCTATCCCGTGGGGCAGTATGCCGAAGACAACGCTGTTGCGCACCGGCTGATGCTCCCCTGCCGCCGTGTAGTCGTCACCGGGATGCGTATGTACGGTTACCGGGTGCGCCCGGGCAGCATCATGACTTCCGCCTCCCGTCAGAAGATGATCCAGGATGTGATCCTGGCTTTTACGGACCGGATCGATTACTACCGGGAAAACAAAAAAGACGCTCTGGCCCGGTTTGCAGAGCGGCAGCTGTTCGCCCATATTCGGTTCCATCAGCAGACGGAGGAGCGTTGGAATTCCGCGCAGGATAATTCCCTCGAATGATCCTCAGCGCCGGCGTTTTCTCCGGCGTCTTCTCCTTCGGATCTCCCCCGCGGCGACGATCAGCCGGGAATAGCCGCGATACCACAGATCTGTAGTCTTTACCCAGTGCAGCGGCTTTTTGCCCGTATCGCGAACGAAGGAGTCGAGAATGCCCATGATCTGCGCGTCTCTCACGAGTCCTTCTTTCTTCAGGTTGGCATCACCGCAGAGCACAAAATGCTCCGGATGGACCTCAAGGATCCGATGGAGCACGATTTTCCCACCGGGAGCACGAAAGAGGACGACATCGTACTTCTTCGGCCGGCTCTGCAACTGCACGATCTTCACCAGACACTTCTCCGGCGGAAGCAGAGGGGTCATGCTGAACCCCTTCGCCGGGCTGATCACAAAGCCGTGCTCCCTCAGTTCTGTCTCAATGGAGCTTCCCGGTATTTCATCGATCTGAATCGCGTTTTCCTTCTGGTGACTCATTTGAAGTCTCCTTTTTTCTTCAGGGTGCGA
The DNA here is from genome assembly GCA_902766185.1 of uncultured Eubacteriales bacterium. Taxonomy (GTDB): domain Bacteria; phylum Bacillota; class Clostridia; order Peptostreptococcales; family Anaerovoracaceae; genus Lentihominibacter. Next base: position 4,018 of record CACXCQ010000069.1, on the reverse strand, counting down.
TACCGGCCCAGCAGTGCCCGCGGGTCAGCCAGGAAGTCCCGGAGGATGCATCGCAGCACAAATGCTGGCCTTGCCCAGCGGTGGCGGTAGGCAAAGGGGGCCATGAACGCATAGACGTCCTCCCTCTCCTCCAGCTGTTCCAGGATCCCCCGGAAGGTGCCGAGGACGCCTCTGCCCTGCAGCGCCTGCGGATCCCGGATGATCATGTGCTTCTGCTCCTCGTTTCCGCCCACCCCGGAATCGAGGTAGAAGGCCAGGTCTTTTTCCTGTTCGGCGGTGAGCAGAAGTTCTTCCCCCGGCACGCCGAACAGCGCCTGCGAGAGCTGTTCCGCCCGCCGGGCATACTCCTCCAGCCCCATTGCCCTGAGCGTGTCCTGCACGAAGGGATCCTGCCCGGTCCCGGGGTAAGCCTTATCCCAGTACCAGAGGTCCAGCAGGAAGCGCAGGCCGATGCCGCTGGCGATGAAGTGCTTATACGCGTGGGCGATCATGAAAATGTAGTGGTCCGCCTCGCTCAGGTCACACCGGAAGGGATCCTCTCCGTCCCGCTTCAGCCTGGCGGGAACCCCCTTCATCCAGTCCTCCCACGCATCGTTTATGGAGGACTTCATCAGCGTGTGGTGCAGTTCCACCATCACGTAGCCTTTGCTGAACTCCGTATGGTAGTTGACGCCGTGGTCGTGGGCATCGTAGCCCAGTTCCTCCATGAGCATGCCCGCCCTTTTTCTGTCTTTCTTCCCGATGAGGATATCCAGATCCCCCATGGTCCTCAGTCCAAAGGCAGGATAGAGTTTTCCGATCACAGCGCCTTTGAGGGGCGTGCAGCGGATCTTCTGCCCGGCCAGCCTTTGGAGGATCTGCTCCCGCTCCATGTCCAGAAGCAGCAGGTGGGCGCAGTTGGCGTCATAGGAGCGGCTGAACCCCTCGTGTTCGATCCCGTTTTCGCGCAGCACCCGGCAGATGAAGGGATTCAGCCCGTTGTCCCGGAACTGATCGCACAGCAGATCCAGGTCCATCCGCAGGATGCGCTCCCTGCAGCCGGTCCTGTCCTGTGTCCCGCATCTGAGCAGAAGCAGGTAGTCTCTTGTTGTCTGATCTATTTCCCGGATCTCGTACATATCTCGTATTTCCTGAATGCGGCCAGCGCCGTTTCCACCGCCTGAGGATGCGGATCACAGCACAGCCGGAAGATGGGCACGCTGCCGATCAGACGATCGAGGAGCTGCAGGGCATGAGCCATCTGCTGCGGACCCAAACTGCGGTTCATCTGGTTCAGCAGGAATTCCCATTTTTCCTGATGCCCCATGGGCTCTGCACGGTTCTCCTCTGCCTGCTGAAGACAGGCGATCCCCGCCAAAGGCGCGGAGACATTCGCGTTCTGCTGTTCCTTGCCGCTCCAAGGGCTTCCGTAGACGAAGACACCGTCCTGACGAATCTTCAGAAAAGGTTTGTCGCCGTTGATGATCGTGACCTGATCTCCGAACCGCTTTTCCCAAAGGGAAACGTGAGTGGTCTTGCCTGTGCCGCTGGGAGCGGTGAAGATGTATGCCCTGCCTTTGAACCGGATCGCCGCCCCGTGCATGAGCAGCGTATCCGAAAGCACCAGTTTCTCCGCCGCCTTCCGGCAGAGAGCGAGCTGCTCCGATTCCTCCCGGGAGATGGCATGCTGCTGCAAGATCTGCAGGGTCAGTTCGTCCTCGTACCGCAGGTCGTCCTCAGTTAGCCGGATGAGATGGTCCGCTTCGCCGCCTTGCCGTTCCGGGCCCTCCTCGATATATCGGGCGCAGAATTCCGCCAGATCCGCGGACAGGGGCTGCACGTCGAAGGCGACTTCCGCCAGCCTGATCCGGAATGTTCTGCTGTCTGTCTGCTTTCCATCTGCCATACTGCTCTTTATTTCTCCTTGGCGCGGCGCCTCTCCCACGCTTCGATCCGGTTCAGGTAATGCTCCGTCAGGCGTCTGCCGGCGTCCCGGATATCGTAGCCGGCGGACTTGATCTCCTTGCCGTAGGATCGTCTTTCCGGATTCTCCGGCAGGATCTGTTCCAGCTTCTCTGCCCAGACCTGCTCAGGCTTGTCCTCTCCGGGCTGCTCCAGCGGGAGCATGGTGACCAGATCCGTCAGCCGGACTGTTTCGGTGATTTCGTCGGACACGAGGCACGGTACGCCGGCGGCCTGCGCCTCCACCAGGACATTCGGGAACCCTTCGTGCCGGGAAGGACACAGCATGGCGTCGAAGGCTGAGTAGAAGACGTCGATGGAGGGCTGCACGCCCAGAAAACGGACTGCGTCTTCCATGCCGTTTTCCTTCGGATAGGCCATGCATTTGTCCAGGTACTCCGTTTCCTCCACGACCCGTCCGCCGAGAATGAGCATGCGGGAGTTGGGATTTCTCCGGTGATAGCACTTGAAGACCTGCAGCGCGAACAGCAGGTTCTTGATCGGATAGAGCGTCCCCACAAATCCGATAACTACTGTATCCTCCCCGATGTCCAGCTGGCTGCGGACCACCTGCCGGTAGACCGGATTGAAGGCGAATCGTTTCGTATCCACTGCGTTTGGGAAGACCTCAAAAGGAAGACCCCGGTAGAGGTTCGCGCCCACCAGGTCGCTGCAGGCCCACCGGTCGTAATCATCTCCTTCGATCATGCGCAGTCTGGCGCGGACCGAAGCATTCATCACCGGGCCTTTGGAGGCGAGACTGCTGCGGGAGGGACCGGAATGGCCCTGGATGACGCGAACCGGCAGATCCAGCTGACCTGCCGCCCAAAGCGGCCACACATTAAGAGAGAGCGCATGCACATGCACTCCCATGATCTCCGGATCTGAAGACAGCAGTTCCCGGAATTTCTTTCGGCTCCCCTTGGGGATCCCCAGATTGTCGTACGTCAAATAATGGATCCGTCCCCCCAGGTCGCGGATCTCGGTCTCCAGCTGGCTCTCCTCGTCCCGAAATTTGTTCATGATGAGGAAATCCCACTGCACCAGATCCCGGTCCATGTTCCGGTAAAGGTTCATCATGGACGTATTCAAGCCGTTGAGCCCCCTGAGGATGCCAACGGAAAGCACGCGGTACATGACTACTCCAGCGCTCCTATTTCATTCAGCGTGTCGATGATCATGTCCAGATCCGAGGCCATCGATGCTCTGTCCGCATCGTATTCCTCCGCCATCCTGTCCAGGATCTCTTCCTTCGTCGTGTCTTCTCTCAGACAATCGACAACAAAACGGGATGTGGCGTTCATCCTCAGAAACCCCCGGAACGTTTTCGTCTCCGATCCGGAAGCCACGAGGAGGGACTTGCCTTCTCCCGCATCATATGTGATGTATTCGTCTTTCAGTTTCATTTGTTTCTCACTGTCCGTCGCCGTTTATGTGGGCTCTGCGGTGGTGATCTGTGAAGTAAGGATGATATCCTCACTGAAGTTTACGACTTCCAGCTCCGCTTTCTCGTACTCTTTTCTCACTGTGTTTTCCTTTCTGTGCTCAGCGCCCATACCGTTGGCGCATTCAACACTATGTACACATTTTAGTCCCGATCCGGCGTCAGCGTCAACTCATTATGATGAATGTCTATGGCCCAGTAGCAGTAGTAGTGACACTTGACGTCAGAATGACATCACAGTCGAAGTTCACAATTTCCATTTCTGCTCTTTCATATACCTTCTTCACTGTGCACTCCTCCTCTCCGCACCGGACAAGTGCGCTGCAGGCACCTGCCCTTTCTCCGTTATATATTTTAACCCGACCCGAGCAGCACTGTCAACGCACATGTTCGGTCAAATCATTTGTCGGAGCGTTTAGACTTGTCGCCATCATCGGCGGCGGCACCAGCGGGCTGACCGCGGCATATTTCCTGACCCTCATGGGACACCAGATCCATTCCCGCACCATGGGCTACATGGTCAAGACCCTGAAGAACGCCACGCCGGCCTTATCGGAGTTCGTCAGGACTACTGAACACGTGGTCAAGGAAATCGTTGCCGCAGAGAGCAATCTTCTGCTTCCGGTATGACAG
>CACXCQ010000068.1 GCA_902766185.1 uncultured Eubacteriales bacterium | reverse complement strand
GACCAAAAAACGCTGAACCCATTGATTTTAAAGTCCCCTTGGTTACCATCATCACGGGCACCTGACCTCATGGATCGTAATTTCCGGACTCTATCGAACATAATTACCAGAGAGATGCGTGTCATAATGTGAATCCTGCTGTTACAGATAATCAGTCACATCAAATGGCCGAAAAGTGTGGTCAGTCCATCCACAGCGTGTAACCAACGCCTCTCTGTTTTCAACGTTTTGCGGCTTTCTTGGTTACATTTCGGCCCCAAAAAGTGCATGGCCACTTGGATGCTTGCGTCAGTTCCGCCCTGCTTGTGCCAGGCGGCCGGCGGTAAGACGCGCGCGGTCGGCATTTCTGTGGTATCATAGTGACACAACAACGAAGAAAGGAACAAAATCATGAAACAGAACCTCGGACCGAAGAACTTTATCTACCCCTTGCCCGTGCTGATCGTGGGCACCTACGGCGAGGACGGTACGCCCGATGCGATGAACGTTGCTTACGGCGGCATCCTGAACGCCGCGCGCCTGCAGATCAACATCGGCGTCCGGCACAAGACATCCGATAACATCAAGTTGAAAAAGGAATTCACGGTGGGCATCGCGGATAAGGCGAACCTCGTCCCCGCGGATTATGTCGGCATCGTTTCCGGGCACGACACAGCAGACAAGATCGCAAAGGCAGGCTGGCACGTGACGAAGAGCGAGAACATCGACGCCCCGATCTTCGATGAACTTCCGATCACTTTGGAGTGCCGCGTCGAGGAGATCAACCAGTATGACAAGACTCTGCGGATCGTCGCCGAGATCGTCAACGCCGTGGTGGATGACGCCGTCCTCGACGCGGACGGGAACATCGACGCCGACAAACTCCAGGCCATCTCCTATGATCCGTCCACCAAGGCCTACCGGATCCTCGGTGAGAAGGTCGGCCAGGCATTCGCCGACGGAAAGGCATTGGGTTAACGGCCATGAGCAACACGACCACGAACGCCACGACCACGACAAAAGCCACGAACGCCGCACCCCGGACAAAAGCAACGAACACCGCCGCACCCCGGACAAAAGCCGCGATCTTCGACATGGACGGGACGATCCTGGATACCATCGAGGATCTGGCCGCTGCCGTGAACCACGCGCTGAATCACTTCGGCTATCGCGGCGATTTCAGCCCGGAAGAATCGAAGCAGTTCTTCTGCAACGGCGCGAAAGCGGCCATCGCCAGCGCCCTTGAAAAGGCCGGGGCTCCCACGGACGACGACACGCTCGGCAAGGTCCTGGATTTTTACAAGCCCTACTACGCCGAACACAGCGATATCAAGACCGGGCCCTACCCCGGCATCCCTGAGCTTCTGCAGACCCTCTCCGCGGCCAACATAAAAACCGCCGTTGTGTCCAACAAGCCGGACCCGGCGGTTCAAAAGCTCTGTGAAGTGTATTTCCCGGATATGTTTACCTTTGCGCTGGGCGAGATTCCCGGCGTCCGCAGGAAACCCATGCCCGACATGATCAACATCTGTTTAGAGAAGCTCGGCGTTTCCCCGGCAGAGGCCGTCTATATCGGCGACTCCGAAGTGGATGTCCAGACCGCCAGGAATTCCGGGCTTTCCTGCATTGGCGTGGACTGGGGCTTCCGCACCAGGCGCGATCTCGCCGGCGCCGACGTGATCGTGTCGGATTGCGACGAGCTCGCCCGAGCGATCATCGGCTGACACCCGGCGCTCCACCCGGTGCCAGATTCCCGGCTCCCGGCCGGAAAGCTCACTCCGGCCAGCCGTCCCTATTCCGGCCGGAAAACTCATCCCGGCCGGCTGGCTTCGTAATGCAGCTTATCGTAGGTCTTACCGCGGACCGTCAGCCCGTCCTTTTCTTCCCGCACCCGGACCATTCCCGCGCGCTCCATCGCCCGGATCGAGCCCACATTGTCCGACGCGCACCAGGCCGTGACGCGGCGAAGCCCTTCTTCCTCCAGCAGGTACCGCAGGACTTCCCGGACCGCCTCGCTGGCAAAACCGTGGCCCCACCAGCTTTTGGATATGCTGCACCCGATCTCGATGCTGCCCTCCTCCGGCTCGAAGTCATAAGCCCCGATGGTCCCCACCAGCTGCCCGTCATGATCGATGGCCCAGCCGTAGGACCGCGCGTCCGCATAGCCCGCGATGAACCTGCGGACCGTTTCCCGGGCCATCTCCACCGTCTCGTAGGGGTTCCAGCCGGAATACGCGAACATCTCCTCGTCCACGCCGAACTGCTCATGCAAAGGCTGGGCATCCTCTTCCCGATACCTTCGCAGGGTCAGCCTTTCCGTATGCAATGCGGTCGTTCCCCTCGGTGATTTCATGGCCTTACCTCCTGAGCCTGCATCTACATATCAGCTCCAGTGATCGTTATCTGAACATCGCCATTCCCAAGCAGCTGCGCCATTTCTTCCGGCGACTTGTCCGTGATCCTGCCCAGCCGCGTGTACGCCCAGGAATTCGTCCCGTAAAACACGACGATCTTGTCCCCGGAGTACAGCATGATGTCCCCGGCTTCCGTCTCGATCTGCTCATCCTCCGCCGGGAGACTCATCCCGAGCTCCCCGACCTGCTCGAAGTCCTCGTACATGGACATATCGATGGTGAGAGGCTGATTCTGGATCTGCTCTTTGAGTGCGGCGACCGCAGCGTTTTCTTCCCAGTCGACCTCCACCGCTTCGTCGCCGATCAGCAGCCTCATCTCCAGGTTTTCAGCCTGATTTTCAGCCTGATTTTCAGCCTGGTTCCCGGCCTGATCATCCGCCTGCGTTTCCGCGCTTGCCGCTGTCTCCGCCGACGGGTCAGCGCTCTGTTCCCCCGCCTGATCCGATGCTCCGCACGCCGTCATGCACAGCGCGAAAGCAAAGGTCAAAACGATCAGCAGCGCCTTCTTTCCTCTTATATATCTCATGTTATATATCTCATGCTCCGTGAATGATGTGCCGGTCGACCACAGCGTGGAACCGCTTCAGCGCCTCGTCGACGGTCTTGCCCCGGAAGCTCTCCGAGATCTCTTCCACCAATCCGACGTAGATCGCATTATCCTCGTCCAAAGAAATGTTTGCAGTGTACCCGCGATATGATTTTGACATAACTGTTTTCAAGTGACTGATTCCTCCTAATATGATGATGAATCCATAATACCATAGAAGAAAAAATAATTGAGGACTTGACTTTTTGATTCGGGCAAAAAGATGTGGTATATTGACCTTGTTCATTTACGAAATCACGTGGGGAAGGTCACCATGAAAAAGAATATCATCTTCAGCCTGATACTCACCGCCGTAATGGCGCTGGCCATGACCGCTGCGCCGGCAGGGATCCAGCCAGCTTTTGCGGCCGAACCGCAGGACCAGCCGGCTTACCTTGAGGCGCTGAACTCCGTCCGGCTGGGCGACTACTCCAACGAGCGAAGCGATTACCCGAATCTGACGGATGAACAGTTCGCCAATTTCCGGGTCGTGTCCACGAAGGGGATGCGCGAGAACGTCCTCTACCGCACGGCTTCGCCGGTGGATCCCAAACGCAACCGCAACACCTACGCCGATGCCGCCATCGCAAAGGCAGGCGTTGCCACGGTGCTGAATCTCTCTGACACCCCGGAGAAAGTGGTGAATCACGCGGGATACGCGGACAGCTACTACGCGAACCATACGAAGCACATCGAAGTCGGCATGAGAACAAATTACGGCGCGGAGTCTTTTAATGCAATCGTGGGCCAGGGGATGCGGTTTCTCCTCGACCCGGAAAATCCCGCTCCCTACGAAATCAACTGCGTAGAGGGCAAAGACAGGACAGGCTTCGTCATCGCGGTGCTGGAGTGCCTCGCCGGCGCATCCTACGATGAGCTCGTTGAAGACTACCTGATCACCTACTACAACTACTTCAATGTCACCGCGGATCATCCGTCTTACTTCCTCCTGGCGGACTTCAACCTCGTCAAACAGCTGGAGTTCGCTTTTGACGTAAAGGATCTGCGCACGTGCGACCTCAAAGCATCCGCCGAAGCCTATCTGGAGAAGAAGTGCGGCCTGACCGAGAAAGAGATTGTCGCCCTGGCAGAAGTCTTCAGCAGGAGCAATCCCATGATGGCCCGGACGAAGACCCTCAAAGTCAGCAGCAAATCCCTGAAGAAACACGCCCGGACCATCTCCAGAGCGAAAGCCTTCACCGTGAAGTACGCCGCTGGAAAAGTCACCTTCAAGAAGACCGGCGGCAGCAAAAATGTCCTCATCTCAAAAGGCGGCAAGGTGACCGTGAAAAAAGGCCTTAAGAAAAAGACCTACACCGTGAAGGTGAAGGTCTCCGCTGCCGGCTCCGGCGACGTCATGCCCGCCGCCAGAACCGTAAAGCT
>CACXCQ010000067.1 GCA_902766185.1 uncultured Eubacteriales bacterium | reverse complement strand
GGAGGCCGCCCAAAGGCTGGAGGGGACGCAGGATTTCAAAAGCTTTGAGAGCGCAGGGGGGACGCCCCGGGAAACGACCGTGCGGACGATCTTCAGCGCGAAGGTCATCGACGCCCGGACCGACGGCCCCGCAGCTCCGGAACAGTGGCAACGATCCGACGGCCCCGCAGCTCCGGAACAGGCGCCACCGGTTGCCTGGCCGGCGGACGAGATCCGCTTCGAGATCGCTGGCGACGGCTTCCTGTATAATATGGTACGGATCATCACCGGGACCCTGGTGGAAGTGGGGCAGGGAAAGAAGCGCCCCGAGGACATCACCAGGATCATCGCGGCGAAGGACCGCAGCCAGGCGGGGCATACCGCACCGCCCTACGGTCTGTATCTGGCGGAGGTCTATTACGACTGACCGGCGCTCCGACACCGGCACCGACACGACGGCGCTCCGGCACCGGCCCAAGCGCCGGCGCCCCGACTGACCGGCGCTCGAACAAATATATCTGATGAAGCATGCCCGGCAGGGCGGAGGTTGATTTATGGCTCACATTTCGGCTGATACCAGACCCGATTGGGACGAGTATTTTATGGATTTCGCGGTGCTGACCGCACGCAGATCCACTTGTCTGCGCAGGCAGGTGGGGGCGGTGATCGTGCAGGACAAGCATGTGATCGCCACCGGATACAATGGTGCGCCCAAGGGACTGGAGCACTGCGCCGAGCGGGGCGGGTGCCTCAGGGAGGAGCTGGGAGTGCCTTCCGGGGAGAAGCACGAGCTGTGCAGAGCGCTGCACGCGGAGCAGAACGCCATCATCCAGGCGGCGACCCTTGGGCACAGCATCGAGGGCGCGTCCATCTACATCACCCATCAGCCCTGCGTGATCTGCGCGAAGATGATCATCAACGCGGGGATCGAGAGGATCGTGGTGAAAGAGGGCTATCCGGATGAACTGTCCGTGCAGATCCTCAAAGAAGCCGGACTCAAGATCGTCATGTTAGGAGAGAAAGAGTGACAGCAACCAGTATCCAGGTGTGGGGTCCTTTGATCGTCGCCGCGCTGGTCACAGCGGCCATGACGCCGCTGGCGGTGTATTTTGCACCGAAGATCGGCGCCATGGACATCCCGAAGGACAACCGCAGGGTGCACAATAAGCCGATGCCCCGCTTCGGCGGCTCGGCCATATATATCGGCATGATGGTTTCGCTGGCAGTGTTCACGCTGCACGGCAGAGGCGTCATCCCCATCATGATCGGCTGCACGCTGATCTACGCGCTGGGACTGATCGACGACCTTACCGAAATGAAACCCATCGTGAAGCTCATCGGGCAGATCGTCGTCGCCACGGTGGTTTTTGCCATGGGCGTAAAGATCACCTTCGTGAAGATCACGTTCATCGAACTGCTCTTCACCAGCGGCCACCCGCTGCTGTTCGGCAACGTCATCGACTACCTCTGCACGGTGCTGTGGCTGGTGGCCATCACCAACGCGGTGAACCTCATCGACGGGCTGGACGGCCTGGCGGCAGGCATCGCGGCAATCTCAGCGCTTTGCATCGCCTACGTGGCGTATATCCACGGGTACGTGCTGCCCACCATGCTGATGATGGCAGTGGCCGGCTCGGCCCTGGGCTTCCTGCCCTATAACTTCCACCCGGCCAAGATCTTCATGGGAGACGGAGGATCCCAGCTTCTGGGGTTCGCCATCGCGGCCTTCTCGGTACAGGGCACGGTGAAAGGCGCCACCATCATGGTGGTCCTGCTGCCGTCGCTGGTCCTGGGACTGCCCATCTTCGACACCATCATGGCCATCATCCGGCGCACCAGCCGGCACCAGTCCATCAGCACAGCCGACAAGGAGCATCTGCACCACAAGATCATGAAGGCAGGCTTCGGGCAAAGGCGGGCCGTGCTGCTGATGTACAGCCTCAGCGGAATCATGGGCACCGTGGCGGTGCTGTTCAGCAGAGGGCTTTACGTGGAATGCATCGGGCTTCTGGCCATCGCGGCCATGATCGTGGGGGTCATCCTCACGGATACCGGCAAGAACAATATCAGTCTGAAGGGACGCAGGATCCTGAAGGAGGACCTGGGAGATGAAGTCAAAAAACGGCGGAGACGCCATTGAGACCCTGGACCGGGCGGGCCGGCGGCAGTTTCTGAAGACCGTAGCTGTAGTGGCCTCTCCCATCGCGCTGCAGAGTCTCATCGGGTCCAGCCTGAACCTGGTCGACAATCTGATGATCGGACATCTGGGCGAACTCTCATTGAATGCAGTGGGTGTTTCCGTCCAGATATTTTTCATTTACTGGATGTTCGTCTTCGGCTTCGCCAGCGGCGCGGCCACGTTCATCTCGCAGTTTTATGGCGTCCGGGATCTCGTGAACATCCGCAGGACCACCGGGTTCGCCCTCACCGTAGCTTTTGCCATGGGCGTGGCGTTCTTCCTTGCGGCGGAGCTGTTCCCCCAGTATCTGCTGCGGGTCTTCACCCGTTTTCCTGAGGTCATCGAGGCCGGCACGGTCTACGTGCGGGTGGGGGCGCCGTGCTTTTTGCTGGTGCCGGTGGTCCAGGCGTTCACCGTCGCCCTGCGGGCCACCCAGCAGACGGTCCAGCCTTTGGTGGCCAGCGTGGTGGCGCTCTGTGTAAATACAGGGCTGAACTACGTTCTGATCTACGGCAAGCTGGGCCTTCCGGCCATGGGCGTCGCCGGCGCGGCACTCGCCACGGTGATCTCCCGTTGCCTGGAAATGTCCATCATTCTGTTCCTGGTCTTCGGCCGCAAAAACATCATCGCCGGGCCGATCCGGGAGTTCTTCAGCTACAGCCGGGATCTGGCGGCGCGGATCGTGCGCAACGCCCTGCCCACTACCATCAACGAGACCATGTGGGGTCTGGGGACGGCCCTTTACGTGGCGGCCTTCGCCCGGATCAGCATCTCCGCCGGGGCGGCAGTCCAGGCCTGCAACACCATCAACAGCCTGTTCTCCATGGCGGCCTTCAGCATCGGAGACGCGGTGCTGATCCTGGTCGGGCAAAAGCTGGGCGAAGGCAAAAAAGAAGAAGCCTTTGAAATGTCCAAAATACTGCTCCGGCTCGCCATCCTGGTGGGGCTGAGCCTCGGAGCGCTGACCGCCCTGTTCGGCAAGCCCATTCTTTCGCTGTTTTCGTTCTCTCCGGAGGGCGCCCACGACGCCTGGCTGATCCTGCTGGTCTACGCGGCCACGCTGTTCATGGAGGTCTACAACGCGGTGCAGGTCACCGGCTGCCTGCGGTGCGGCGGCGACACCAGGTTCGCCATGGTCACGGAGGTCAGCGCAGTCTGGCTCATCGGCGTGCCCCTGGCGTTCATCACCTCTCTGATGCTGGGCTGGCCCGTGTATCTGGCGGTGCTGGCGGTGAAGAGCGAGGGCGTGGTGAAGGGCGTGATCCTCACCCTGCGGTACCGCAGCCGCAAGTGGCTGAACACCGTGATCGAGGGCCTGTAGGAACCGCTGCAAAGCCGCAGGCCGGTCCGCGATCACAGCGCCAAACTGACCGCAAACTAGTACCGCATGGCAACAACATATTGCGTCCTGCCTTTGTATGTTAAATAAATATCGGGGCAAAACAGTTGAATCTTAAGCAAAAAGGTGTATAATACTTACCAACATAGTTATGCGTTAAGGGAGAGAAGGATCTTTTCCGGACGCCGCAGGAAACAAAATGAACCTTAAGCAATTCGGGAAAGAAATCATCATTACAGCGATCTGTATGGCTGCCGCGGCAGAGCTGATTTCCCTTCCCGTGATCGGACCGAACCTGCCCTTCGCCGTGGGTGTGTGCGCGGGGACAGCGACGACGATCCTCTGCTTCCTGATCCTGACCAAGGTCGGGGTCATCACGGAACAGAAGAAAAAAGGCGCCCCGATGGTGGGCGGATATTTTGTCAGAATGCTGCTGTATGGGGCAGTTTTCTTCATCTGTATCAAGTGGAGCGTGGCCTGCGGGTTCGGCTGTCTGGCCGGATTCATCACACTGCACTTCGGGATCCTCGTTCTTTACGGGATCGTGTACAGATTCATTCTGAAGAAGAAGAATCCGCTCAACGACTGGACTGAGCCTAAGGAGTGGAACGACCTGAGCGTTTATGACGACGAGGACGATGACTGGTAGGAGGTAAATACATGGAAGTAGGACCTCGAATAATATTCAAAGTAATGGGAGAGAATATCACCGAGACGGTGGTGTTCGGATGGTGCATCAGCATCGTCATTCTTATCTTCGCATTTTGCGCGACGAGGAACATGCAGCGGATCCCCAAGGGAGCCCAGCTGGTTGGCGAATTCCTCGTTGGATTCATCTATAATATGGTCAAGGATGCCATGGGTGACATCAGCGAACGGTTCACCCCGTATATGGGCACCCTGATCGTATTTCTTGGCTTCGGCAGCATGCTGGGATTGCTGGACCTGAGACCGATCACCGCGGACCTGAACTGCACGGCCCCGCTGGCGCTGGTCTCCTTTATCATGATCCACTACAATTCCATCCGCGCCAGAGGCTTCATCGGCTACAACAAACACATGGCGTCGCCGTACCTTTGGATGTGGCCCCTGAACCTCATGAGCGAGTGCATGTTCCCGGTCACACTGGCCTGCCGAATCTTCGGCAACATCTTCGCCGGCGTCATCGTTATGTCGCTGGTCTACAGCGGTCTGGCTACGGCCTCCCACGCGCTGGGTTCGGTAGTTCCGTTCTTCCAGATCGCATTCCCGCTGCCGCTGAACTTCTGGTTCGACATGTTCGAGCCGATTCTGCAGGCGTACATTTTCACTATGTTAACAATGGTATACATCTACAACGGAACGCTCACCGAGGAAGAGTAATCTTCCCGGCGCCTTTCCCAAAGGCAGGCGTGACCGGTTAGAAGGCAAACCATTAAGTATTAAAGGAGGACTAATATTATGACAGGATTCACAGGAGCAGATCTCATTGCAGCAATGTCTTCACTGGGTGCAGGTATCGCAATGGTAGCGATGATCGGTGTCGGAATCGGTATCGGATTCAACGCCGGTAAAACGGTAGAGAGTACTGCCCGTCAGCCGGAAGCGTCAGGTGCGCTGATGAGACTCATGCTGATCGGCGTAGCGCTGACAGAGACGGCTGGTATCTTCGCGCTGGTTATTGCAATCATGCTGCTGTTCGCGAACCCGCTGATGCCGTAGGCGAAACGAAGCTGACACGAAAGACAGGTAAGCAGAAGGAGGAAATGCTATGGAGATGACCCAGGGCTTAATTGAATTTAACTGGACATCTTTGATGATTGTAATCAACCTGCTCATCCTCTATATCATCCTGAAAAAATATTTCTGGGAGAAGATCCGGAAGTTTATGACGGATCGGCAGAACGCGATTCAGGACGCCTTTGACAGCGCGGAAGCGATGAATAAGCGTGCGGATGAAAAGATGCGCAACTACAGTGCGCGCATCGCCAATGTCGAAGAAGAGGGCAGAGAGATCATCCGGCAGGCGAAGCAGCAGGCTGACGCACAGGCACAGGATATCCTTGCGGAAGCCAGAGCGCAGGCCAGTGAGATGATTGCTAAGGCAGAGAAGAACATCGAACTGGAAAAGGCGAAAGCCATGGAAGAAATGCGCCAGGAGATCGGCGCGCTGGCCCTTATGGCCGCGGAGCGGATCGTCGGTAAAGAGATTGAAGACATCGGCCAGGATGCTATCGTTGACGATGTCATTAATCAGGCAAGGAGCGGAGGATGGCAGAACTAACAGTAGATATGACCTACGGGACAGCTCTGTATGAGGCAGCCAGTGAGCTCTCTAAGACGGAGCAGATCGCCGAAGAGGCGGCGCAGGTTCTTGCCGTGATGGAGCAGGAACCGGATTTGCGTGCCTTCGTCAACTATCCGGCCATTTCCGCGGAGGAAAAGAAAAAGGCTCTGCAGAATATTTTCGGCGGACAGATATGCGATGAGCTGCTGAACTTCATGTTCGTGCTCATCGACAAGCGGAGAATGGGACAGTTTCAGCGGATCATTCGGGTCTACAACGATCTGTTGAACCACGAGGAAGGCGTAGCCTACGGCGTGGTGTATTCTGCTGCGCCGCTGGATGAAGGGCGGCTCAGGGAGATCGAGGAGCAGACCTCGAAGCTCCTGCAGGAGAACGTCAAGTTGGACAACGAGATAGATCCGGATCTGATCGCCGGCATCAAGGTCCTTGTCGAGGGCAAGATCATCGATGCTTCGCTGCGTAAGAGGTTTGACGAACTCGCAAGTCAGATGAATATATCCCAGGGGAGGAATTAACATGAATTTAAGACCTGAAGAGATCAGTTCGGTCATCAAAGAACAGATCAAGAATTACAAAGGGAAGCTGGACGTATCCGACTTCGGCACCGTAATCCAGGTTGGTGACGGCATCGCCCGTGTCTACGGACTGGACAACTGCATGGCAGGTGAGCTGGTCCAGTTCAACGAGGACGTATACGGCATGGCGCAGAACCTGGAAGAGGACAATGTG
>CACXCQ010000066.1 GCA_902766185.1 uncultured Eubacteriales bacterium | reverse complement strand
TGACGTTGTAGAGGTGGTCTTTGTATCTGGTGATGGCTCCGCTGTTTCGGGAAGCCCAGGTGCGGATGAACTTGTCGATCTGGCTGATCAGCTCGACCTCCCAGTCCTCCGCGATGTTCAGCAGCTCGTCGTAATTGTCCACGTTGATCAGAACGACACACATCCGCGACCGCTCGTGCTCGCGGCGCAGCTCCTCATAGGCCGTTACGTCGATGAAGTACACCAAAAGAGACGCGGTTTCCCCGTCTCCCAGCATCTCGCCCAGAAGTTTGAATTTCCTGCCGTTCCGCTCGATGTACAGCGGCCTGTGTTCCCGCACCGCGTCCTGGATCGACGCCAGCTTCACCCCGGTAAGGGCGAAGATGTCGCCGTCGACGATGCCGTCGTATTTGAACACCTCGGCGATGGTGCTGCTGGCCCTCGTCACCTTCCCCTGCATGTTGATGGCACACATGGGGATGGGGGAGTACCGGCTGATCAATCGTTCGATTCTTCCTGCATACATAGTTCTTCTCCTAAACGCAGAATTTAACAATATATTATATCACTTTTTCCGCGTTCCTTACAACACAAAACCCGGAGTGCTCCGGGTTTGCTGTGGTCTTTCGATTAGTCCTGTGTATAGGGAAGCAGCGCGACGATCCTTGCTCTCTTGATCGCCTTGGTGACCTCTCTCTGATGCATCGCACAGGTTCCGGTGATTCTCTTCGGAAGGATCTTACCTCTCTCGGTAACATACTTCTTCAGGGTATCAACATCCTTGTAATCGATCTCTTTGGTTTTATCCGCGCAGAACTGGCAGACCTTGCGTCTTCTCATGCCGCCGCGCCTTCTGTTATCCATAGCCATGGCTGGTTCTCCTTTCTTTTAGAACGGAATGTCGTCATCCTGCAGGGTCTGGAATCCCGGAGGCATATCCTCCGGAGCATCCTGCCGGGGCGCAGCCTGAGACTGCTCCGCCGGGAAGGGATCTTCCTGGGGGAATCCTCCCTGCTGCTGGCCGTAGCCGCCCTGCTGGCCGCCGTAGCCGCCGCCCTGCTGCCGACCGTAGCCGCTGCCGAAACCGTCCGAGCGATCTCTTCCTTCGGCATTTCCTCCGCCTAAAAATTCCACGTTATTGGCAACGACTTCGGTCACGTAGACCTTGTTGCCCTCTCTATTCGTGTAGTTGCGGACCTGGATCCTTCCGTTGACCGCAACCTTTCTCCCTTTTGCGAGATATCTTTCGCAGTTCTCCGCCTGCTTGCCGAAGACTACGATGGGGATGAAGCTCGTCTGCTGGCGCTCACCATATCCGTCGTTGACCGCTACGGTGAAGTTGCAGATCGCCGTCTGGTTCATTCCTGTCGAATATCTCAGTTCCGGATCTCTTGCCAGATTCCCAATAAGAATAACACTGTTCATTATGATCCCCTCTTATTTCTCATCTTTGGCGATGATCATGTGTCTGATGACGTGATCAGAGATTTTGAGTCGTCTGTCGAGTTCCTTCGGCAGCGTCGGCGGCGCCTGGAATTCGATGACAACGTAGTATCCCTCAGACTTCTTCATGATGGGATACGCGAGTTTTCTCATGCCCCACTCGTCGGCTTCGCCGATGACTTCGCCTTCGGTTGCGATGATGCCTTTAACGGCCTCAACTGTAGCAGCCTTCGCTTCGTCTTCCAGAGCGGGATCGATGATGAACATCAACTCATAATTTGCCATTTTTTCACCTCCCTGTGGACTTGATGGCGGCGGTGGTCCGCCGCAAGGATTACTTCCGGCTCCCGTACTTCCCGCATTATTTCGCAGGTTCCGGGCGCACGATTAAAGCACGCATGCGAAAACGCGTGCCCATACATTATACACAAACCAGTGGATATTGCAAGGGGAAATTTCTCAGATCCAAAGGCTCCGGTGGCTCACCTGGTTTCCGGAATGGCGAGATCGCCGATGATGGTCTTCATGGTCTCGTCATCGAGCTGGGCGTTCCAGCCGTTGTAACCGTCGCTGAACATGGGAATATAGATGGTGTGCTCGGAGGTCTTTCCTGCCTTTGCGACCTTCTCGATCTGGGAGACGTAGATGTCCAGGCACTTCTCGTTCAGCTTCTTCTTGTCGGTGGTGGCCTCGTCGTAGAGATGCTCGGAGATGTACTTGTAGGCCTTCTTCTCGTATTTCTTCAGCACGCCGCTGAAATCGCACTGGGTGATGACGACCTTGGCCACCGCCGCGTCATCCCGCTGTTCCACGGCCTCGATCCGGTACGTCAGGTTGCTCAGGATGGCCTTCTGCATGCGCGCCACCGTCTCCTCGTCGCCCTCCAGGTTCACCAGAAAATTGACATAGGTGTTTCCGGCGTAGCGGTCCATGGTCTCTTCTTCCATGGCCACGATGCCGTCCATGCATTCCGTTGCCGCCTGCTGCGGACTGACCTGCGTGGCGTCGATCATGCCCATCTGCAGCGAGGCCGTGATGATCATTGTTATGATGACGTTGATGATGGCTCCCATGACGTTTCCTGCCCGCCGCTTCCCGCAAAGGCTGGACGCGCATTGCTTTTTCCCGCGGCTTTCCCTATAATGATAGAAGAATTTGCTGTCGATTGCAAGCGGCACCCTGCCGCCGCGGAGAAGAGATATGGATGATCGCGACAACAAAACCTTCGACCGGACCATCTACCGCGTGGACCGCAAGCCCCGCCTTACGCGCAAAGGGCTGGCCGTGATCCTTTCGGGGATCTTTGTTCTGGTGCTCTGCGCCGCCGGCTGGTACGTGTACCTGGGCTACAGCATCGATCAGATGACCTCCGCCGCGGCCAGCGCAGAAAAAAAACTGCTGAAGAGTTCCGCCGCCAAAAGCGAACCCGTCAGCATTTCCGATGAACTCCGCCAGCCGGTGGTGGACAGGATCATCGAGGATCAGAGCATTCCCAATTATTCTTATGATGAGTGCTGGAGCCTGGATGTGAGCAAGCCCAGCGGCGTGACTCTGGCGGATCTGCAGCTCGTTTCCCGGGGAGCCTTCGTGGGCATCGAGGACGCCTTCCTCAAGGCTGAGCAGGATTACGGCATCAACTGCCTCTTCGTCATGGCCATCGCTTCTCTGGAGAGTGCCAACGGAACCATGTGCTTCCGGCCGAACAACATGTTCGGCTTCGGTAACCGCGGCTTCTCGTCCAAGTCCGAGTGCGTGGACGTGGTGGCCCGCACGCTGGAGTACAGTTATCTCACTCCCGGAGGCAGTCTCTATAACGGCACCCGCATCACCGATGTGAACCGGCGGTACGCCGCCAGCTCCACCTGGGACAACAAGGTGTGCCGGAACATGGCCCGCTACTACGCCACCATCGCCCCCAATCACAACGCTCAGCTGGAGAAGCTGAAGTAGACTCGGGCGCTTTCCAGGCGCCGGGCTCAGCCGGCTTTCGGGCGCCGGTCCTGGCGCCTACTCCTCCCCCTCCGGCGCGGCGAAGCCGAGGCTTCCGCCCTCCTCCAGGTTTTGCAGAACGGCGATGGTCCCACCGGTGACAGCATCCACGAAGGAGCTGTCTCCTTTTATTTTATCCACCTTCCATCCGTCGCCCGATTTTGTCAGGGAAAGGGATGTCTGCACGGTGTAGTCCTTTTCTGTCGCGTCGTTCAG
>CACXCQ010000065.1 GCA_902766185.1 uncultured Eubacteriales bacterium | reverse complement strand
AGTGTCTTCAGGGCCTCCAGGCCCTTCATCCGCCCACGGCCATCAGCGGACTTCCCGCCCCGACCGTTTCCGGATCCGCCAGCACCGCCAGCACCAGCCTTCCCAGCACCGCCAGCACCAGCCTTCCCAGCACCAGTAGCACCGCCAGCGCCGGCCCCAACAGAGCCAACACCACCGCCAGCATTTCCAACGCCACCGCCAGCCTTTGCGCCCCGGCCGTCCCGGCCTGCCGGGTACGCCGCGATGATCTTTTCCTCCAGGCTGGCCGCGCCGCCGGAGACGATGTCCTCGCCGGTGATGCCCGTCTTCTCCATGATCTTGCGGGTCACCTCATAGGACTCGGGATGCACGGAGGTGCTGTCCAAAGGCTCCTTCCCCCCGGTGATCCGCAAAAATCCGGCGCACTGCTCGTAGGCCTTCGGGCCGAGTCTGGCCACCTTCAGCAGCTCCCGGCGACTGCGGAATCTGCCGTTCTCCTCCCGCCAGGCGACGATGTTCTTCGCGATGACGGAATTGATCCCGGCGATATAGGAGAGCAGCGACGGCGAGGCGGTGTTCAGATCCACCCCGACCCGGTTCACGCAGTTTTCCACCACGCCGGTCAGGGCGCTGTCCAGCAGCTTCTGGTTGATGTCGTGCTGGTACTGCCCCACGCCGATGTGCTTCGGATCGATCTTCACCAGCTCCGCCAGCGGGTCCTGCAGCCGCCGTCCCAGCGACATGGCGCCCCGGGTGGTCACGTCCAGATCCGGGTATTCCTCCGTCGCCAGCTTTGACGCCGAATAGACCGAAGCGCCGGCTTCGTTGACGATGGTGTACTGGATGGGCAGCTTCGTCTTTTTCAGGAAATTCGCCACCACTTCCTCCGTCTCCCGGGAGGCCGTGCCGTTGCCGATGACGATGATGTCGCAGCCGTATTTGTCGATGATCCTTTTGAGCAGCTTCTC
Organism: uncultured Eubacteriales bacterium; assembly: GCA_902766185.1. Taxonomy (GTDB): domain Bacteria; phylum Bacillota; class Clostridia; order Peptostreptococcales; family Anaerovoracaceae; genus Lentihominibacter. The sequence continues at coordinate 2,160 of CACXCQ010000065.1, read as the reverse complement.
CGTGCCCGCGATGTCCTCCCGCGGCTTCGTGGGGTACACCGTTCCGTAAGCCATGAGCCGGCCGGTCTCGTTCAGAGCAGCCACCTTGCATCCCGTCCGGTATCCCGGGTCGATGCTGATCACTTTCTTCCCCTTCACCGGCGGCACCATCAGCAGGTTCTCCGTGTTCTTCGCGAAGACCTTCACCGCATCCGCCTCCGCCCGCTCCGTCAGCTGGTTTCTCATCTCCCGCTCAACGGACGGCGCGATGAGCCGCTTGTAGGCGTCGGCAATGGTGTCCTCCAAAAGCTGTACATATATGCTCCGGGGATTGCGGATCACCTGGTCCGCGACCTTCTCCAGAATGACCTCCGGCTCCAGGTCCACCTTCACCTTCAGTTTCTTTTCCTTTTCGCCCCGGTTGATGGCGAGCACCCGGTGGTTCGGGATCTTCCGGATCGGCTCCGACTTGTCGTAGTACATGTCGTAGACCGTCTTCTCCTCCGGATCCACCGCCTCCGTGGCCAGCCTGCCTTTGTCCCAGGTCATCTGCCGGATCTCCTCGATCCGGTCCGCGTCCTCGGCGATCTGCTCCGCAATGATGTCACATGCCCCTTGCAGCACCGCCGCGGCCGTCTCCACGCCCTTCTCCGGGTCCACGAATTCTTCTGCAAAGGCAGTCGCGTCCCCTTCTTCCTCCTGCTGCAGCAGGATCCGCACGGCCAGAGGCTCAAGCCCCTGCTCCTTCGCCTTCGACGCCCGGGTGGCCCGCTTTTGCTTATACGGCTTATACAGGTCCTCCACCCGCTGCAAAACCTGGGCTTTCTCGATCTCCGCCCGCAACTCGTCAGTGAGCTTGCCCTGCTCCTCGATGAGGCGGATCACTTCGGCTTTTCGCTCCTCCAGATTCCGCAGATAGGTGAGCCGCTCGTCCACTTCCCGCAGCGTCACGTCGGACATGCCGCCGGTGGCTTCCTTTCGGTAACGGGCGATAAAGGGTATGGTGTTTCCTTCGTCGATGAGCTCGATGGTCTTCTCCACGCAGCTCGTCCGAAGATTGAATTCTGATGCTATTGTTTTAATGATGTCCATGCTGTCTTTTGTGTCTTTCTCCTACATTTTATACGAATATTTCTTGTCCTCCGCCTGCGCAAGGCCCAGAAGAACGCCGAATGCGATGGCCAGTACCGCCGCAAAGATCCTTGTCCCTTTTTTCATCTTTCTTTCTCCTTTTCGTTGTTATCCTGAATGTGCGTCTGCCGCCTTCGTTCCGATCACGGCTTTCTCCTCGCACTATCCTTACTATTATACTTGCAAAAGCCTCTTCTGACCACACAAAAAACGAAGGGCTGCCGGTTCGTCCGGCAGCCCCTGATTTTACGAGAACCTGGGCTCTTTCAGCTGCTTGCGTTTTTCCTGGTTTTCGATGTGGCGGACCAGCTCGTTTCGCCGGAGCAGGACTTCCTCCGGCGCCAGAACGTGGTACTCCTCGATGTCCGGGATCAGCTCGATGTAGATGCTGTCGAATTCCGCCTGAGCTGCCGCGGCGATCTCCCCATGCACTTCCTTCATGCGATTCAGGTCCAGGGTGTTTCCGCTGGGCAGGAAATAAAGCTCTGCCCAGACTTTTCGCCCGGTCTTGATCAAATCCAGATACGTCAGTTCGCATCCCTCGCGGTTCAGGATCCCCTCGCAGGCCGCGGTGACCTTCTTCTTGATCTCCTCGTCCGGCGCGAAAAGCACCAGGCTGCGCAGGGAATCGAAGATCATCTCCAGCGGCTCCCGGATCAGGATGATGGCCAGGATGATGGCGATGCCCGGGTCCACGTAGGGGCAGATGAAGGCAAGAGGCGAGCGAAGCAAAAGCAGGTTCAGCAGGAATGCGCATCCCACACCCATGGTGCTGAAGGCGTCCAGCTTCCAGATGAACAGCTCCGCCTTGATGGACGGGGAGGAGTATTTTTTCTGGAAACGGCTCAGCACGATATACATCAGAACGCAGCCCGCGGAGACCGCCAGCTCAAAGATGGCCAGCATGGAGGCGTCCACCTCGTTTCCCCCGGAGAGGATCGTCTTCACGCAGTTGATCACCAGCACCACGTCCACCCCCAGGAGGATGCAGTATTTGATCAGCACGAACAGGGACTCCACCTGCGAAAACCCGTAAGGGCGCTTCTCCGT
>CACXCQ010000064.1 GCA_902766185.1 uncultured Eubacteriales bacterium | reverse complement strand
TGATTTTTTGTCAAAAATCACTTGACTTCACATAGTTAGTCTTCACTGATCGCTCCCGCACTGAACTGACTGACCTGTCAAGTGGTTCCGTTCGCTCTTAAAGGTGCGAACGGAGGTCCGCCGTCCGATCACGCTCGCTCTATAGCCGGCCGCACCGGCCTCAAGCGTGGGCCGGCGGCCGGCCCGGCGCGATCGGGGCGGACAGTTCCAAATGAATAGAAGAGAATGCGTGGAGAGGTTGGGGATAACCGGCGCCTGCCCGTGGACAGCTGATGCACTGCCTCGCCTGCCCACCGCCAGGTTTGCTTATCCACAGCCTCTCCACACAACGAACCGAACGAAATTTACACCATTGTTTGGACTCGACCAGTTTTTCGTCAGATTCGGAAGTGAACTATAATTCAGTCCGGGTGAATTATCATTGTCTTGCCTGAACTATAATTCAATTATATGATATACGCACAAATCATTGTGAACTTTAGTTACTTGGAGGTTACGGAATGACTTTTGGAAGCAACCTGAAAAGCGCTCTGGCACAGAGCGGGATGACAATGACTGACTTGGCGAACAGCACGGGGATCACGTACAACATGATAAAGAAGTATTGCGCGGAGAATGCGGAGCCCACCGTTTCCTACGCGCTGAAGATGGCGGAAAAGCTGAACATTTCCATCGATGAGCTGATGGACTATCAGGCGCCCGAACAAAAGAACATGTTCAGGGAAGTGTTCGAGCGTGACTTCACGTATATGGAGGGATTCCTTCGCGTGGTCCGCAGGATGCCGGAAAAAGAGGCGCTGGTGGATCCGCATACGGACAGGGTCTGGACCTACCGTCAGCTGAACGGAGCGGCAAACAAGCTGGCCGCCGCCCTCATGGATCACGGCGTGGTAAAGGGCGATGTGATTCTGTTCCAGCTGCCCAACTGCCCGGAGTTCGTCTTCTCCTATCTGGCGCCCCAGAAGATCGGCGCCATCACCAGCCCCGCAAATCCTGGTTTTGCACCGGAAGAATCGAGGGTGTGCCTGGAGTCCAGCGAGCCGAAGGTATACATTTACGACGGAAGCAACCGGGACAAATCGGTCAAGGCTCTGGCGTCGCTGGAGAAGATGCCGGAGATCATGATCATGGTGGGAGACGGTGAACTGCCGGAAGGCCACGTGCGCTACAACGACTTCGTGGAAGACTATCCGGAGACGGAGCCGGTGACGGATTTTGTGCCGAACGTCTATGAGGAAATGATGCGCCTTTACACATCCGGAACCACCGGAAAACCCAAAGGCGTGCCCCTTTACAACGCCAACGAAGTGCTGACCTGCCACGACGTAATGATGCACTTCCCCATGAATTCCACCGATGTGTCCATGAACACGACGCCCTGGTTCCACCGCGGCGGGATCCACTCCGGCGGACCCGCGCCCACATTCTTCGCCGGCGGCAAGGTGGTCATCATGAGATCCTTCCAGCCGCAGCTGGCCCTCAAGTATGTGGAGAAGTACGGCGTCACGTTCCTCATCGGAGCACCGTCGATCATGAAAATGCTGGTCAGACAGCAGGAGAAATACGGGGCAGATCTGTCCTCCCTCAAGGGCATCGTGACCATGGGTGCTCCCTTCGAAAGAACCGACTGCATCCGCGTCCAGGAAGTGCTCACGCCGAACATCTTCAACGGATACGGCACCACGGAAACGTTCTGGAACACCTTCCTGCGCCCCTACGAGCTGCCGGCAATGGCGGGAACAGCAGGCCGGGCCTGCACGGATGATGACGTCAGAGTCGTCAAGGTATACGAGGACCGTTTCGCGGATCCTTCCGAAGTGGTCGCCATGGATGAGACGGAGATCGGTGAAGTCATCATCAGAACGCCGAAGTCCTCCTACTGCTACTACAACAACGACGAAGAAGAGGCGAAGAAGTTCCACAACGGCTGGATGTACACGGGAGACCTGGCCACTTGGGACAGCGACCAGTTCGTCACCATCGCCAGCAGAAAGGATGACATGATCATCTCCAGCGGTGAGAACATCTACCCGACCATCGTCGAAGAGGCGCTGAACCTGCACCCGAAGGTCCACCAGACCGCGGTGACAGGCGTGCCGGACAAGATCAGGGGAGAGGCCGTGGTGGCCTACATCGTTCCGGAAGAGGACGACCTGACCGTATCGGACATGGTGGAATTCTGCATGCAGTCAGATTATCTGTCACTGTACAAGCGCCCGCGTTACTACAGATTCGTGAAGGAACTGCCCATGACCGCGACCGGGAAGCTGCAGCACTATCTGGTGAAGGAGATGGCGCTGACCGACCTGGAGGAAGGACGCCTGAAGCTGGCCATGAAGAAAGAAGGCTAAGCGACAAAAGAACGGAAGAACAGCAGCACGAGAGATCCCCGCGCCAAATTCACACGGTGCGGGGATTTTTTTCTGCCCGAAGCCATCCGGAATACCCCGGCAGCGCTCTAATATGGTAAAATATCAACATGAAACTATCGAGCATATTCGAACCGGAACCGGAGCGCTGGGGTTACCGCGGCGATCCCTGGTTCTGGAGACATTTGAAGAGAGGATTCGCCGGCACTGACCTGCCTTTTGAACCCCAAAGGCTGGAGAGGCTCATCCGAAAAGAGCATAAGCGGCTGTCCGGCGAAACGCTGCGGGAGGGCGGCACGGCCATTGTTCCGCAGTTCCAACACGGAGGCATGAGCTCCGGGGGGATCTCCGGCACGTTCTGGGTAAAGACGGGGATCCCGCTTCTGATGCAAAGGCTGGAAATGGCCAATGCGAAAGCAAAGCAGAGCGAAGGAGATAAGGAAGGAGAGATCGAGGCATGAGAGAGAGAATGAGGCGCAGCGTCATCATCACCGCAGTCCTCATGGGACTGATGCTGGTGGGTGTCTCCGCGATGGATGCGGAAGGCGCTTATGCGAAAGCGAAGGCGGACCCGGGGAAGGTTTCCTCCATGAGCCTGACCGTCACCGGACAGCCGCTGGCGAAGATCGGATGGCAGAAAGCCACCGGCAAAGCCAACGGCTACACCATCGTGCGAAACGGCAAGGCCATCGTCAGAATCAACGGCAAAGACGTTCTGTCCTACGTGGACGAGAGCCTCGAGCCCGGCGAAAGCTACTCCTACAGAGTGGTGCCTCACTACAAAAACAGCAAGGGGAAGCTGACCTACGGCAAGGCTTCGCCGGTGAAAAAGGTACGGGACGGGTACACCTATGTGAAGGAAGACGACGGCACCCTGACCCTCACCGGATTCACCGGCCGGGACAAGACGGTCAAAACGCCGGAGAAGATCGGCAAGGCGAAGGTGACCCGGATCGGCGACAGCTGTTTCCGGGGGAACGTGTGGGTCAAAAAAGTGATCGTTTCCGATGGCGTGACCGCTGTTGAAGATTACGCCTTCGAGGCCTGCAGCCTGGTGAAGAGCGTCACGCTTCCCGAATCGGTGGAGACCATCGGGGACGGAGCCTTCAGCGGCTGCGCGAAAATGCAGGTCTGCGAAATACCTGACGGCGTCACGGAAATCGGTGCGGGCGCGTTTCTCTACTGCAGCCGTCTCGCCTTCGTGAACATCCCCGAGAGCCTGAAGACCATGGGCGACTTCGCTTTCGCCGGATGCGAGAGGGTGATCGATGTGGCCTTCAACGGAACCGATCTTAAGGCGATTCCGGACCGGGCCTTCTACAAGTGCGTGAAAATGGAAGAGATCGTGATCCCCGCCGGTGTGGAGACCATCGGCAAGAGGGCTTTTTCCGGCTGTGAAAGTCTGCAGAAGGTCACGATAGGGGGGCAGGAACACGTAGCCATCGGCCCCTACGCCTTCGAACACTGTGGGTCGCTGCAGATCGGCGCAACGGAAAGCCAGACGCCCGTCAGCCTGGACTACGCCGCATTCTCATCGCTCTACCGGGGGATGCTGAACGGCCAGCCGGCCGAACTGTACCTCCCCAATAACGTGGAGCTGGGGGAGGGCGTCTTCTTCGGGTCCAACATCACCGGCCTCATCAACGACGGAATAATGAGGCAGGAAGAGTTCTCCAACTACACCATGAAGGAAGGCGTGCTGTACTCCAAGGACATGCAGACCATGATCGCCTACTTCCCGAAGGAGTTCAGGTATTACTGCTTCGAGGAGACGGAAGCTGCCGCTACCGGTGAGTTTACCGTTCCCGAAGGGGTGGAGACCATCGCTCCATATGCGTTCTATGGAAGTAACCTGAAGAAAGTGAATCTGCCCGCAAGCCTGAAGCGCATCGAGCACAACGCCTTTACCTTAAGCTGCGTAACGCAGGAGATGCTGTCCGGCGGAGAGAGCGCGGTCATCGATGAGGCGGCTTTCGAGAACAACGGGTATCAGGAGGAAGACCCATACGTCTTCCCGGATGAGGGTTACATCGACGATGAGGATTCATACGTCTTCCCGGATTTCCCGTATGAGGACGAGAGCGATGGACCGTTGCCGATAGAGACCATTTCCTTCGAATACGCGTCCATGGCAGATGGGGGCATCTTCGACACCGAGGCATTCCAGGGGTATTTGGATATCCACGAGGGCTTCTCCGACTGGTGCCAGAAGTATGCGGAATACAACGAGGATAACGTGCCCGTGACGGCGGACGCCATGCCTTACATCACCATGTACACCGGTGAGGATCATTACCGACAGATGGCTTCGGCCCTGAACGGAGACACCTACAAGACCCAGGAGTCCATCGAGCGTTCCGGAGACGATTATCTGGAAATGTATCTGATGATGGACCACGGCCTGTTCGCAGAGCTTTCCCGGGGCAGAATGCCGGGAGATCTGCTTCTGTACAGCGGCATCACCCCGGAGCGGGTGTCGGGGATCGCCGGGCAGGAGGAGAAGGCTCAGGGCGCCATCACCGATGAGCTGCGCAGCAAGATCATCGGGCGCATCGGCGAGGAATTCTCGGATCCGGCCATCATGAGCACGACGGCCAGCGTTGGAACGGCCTTCTCGTTCTCCAGCGGGGAATATGGCTCCAACACCATCATCATGATCTACGGCTCCAAAGGGGCATTAGACCAGCTGGGAACCATCTGCGTCGACCTTTTTTCCCAGTTTTCCGGGGAAGAAGAGGTCCTCTTCAACGCGCGCGCGCACTACAGGATCCTGGATGTGGGGACGGCAAAAGAGACGATCACTCTGCTGCATCCCGAGACAGGAGCCGTCATGAGCACGGAAGAAGGCGAACAGCGGACCTACGTGAAGGTCCAGCTTTTGGGCGATCCGGAAGGAGCTCCTGAAGAGACGGCTCCGGCCAGAAACAACATGAAAGCCAAGGCGAAGACGGTAAAGGTCAAAGCCTCCGCACTGGAGAAGAAGAACGTGAAGGTCGCCGCGAAGAAGGCCGTGAGCGTCAAGGGCGCCAAGGGCACGGTGACCTACAAGAAGAAGTCCGGCAGCAAGAAGATCCGCGTCAACAGCAAGACGGGAAAGATCACCATCCGCAAGGGACTTCCCAGGGGGACCTACAAGGTGAAGCTGCAGGTGACGGACTCCGGCGGATATGACCACCTCGAGGTGACGAAGCCGGTGACGGTGCGCATCAAGGTGAGATAAGGGTTTCACACAGGCGCAAAGGCTGGAAATACGGAGGATAAAATGAAAGAGATCAGGATCACCGATATCGGAAACGTGAGGATCGGGCAGGCGGAGGACGCGGTGGGCGGAACCGGCTGTACGGTGTTTATCAGTGAACAGGGCATGGCCGCAGGCCTGGATATCCGGGGCGGCGGGCCGGCCTGCCGGGAGAGCGGACTTCTGGATCCGCTGACGTCGGCGCAGGTCCTCCACGGAATCGTTCTGGGCGGAGGAAGTGCCTTCGGACTGGGAGCTGCCGACGGCGTTCTGGCCTGCCTGCAGGAGCGGGGCATCGGCTTCGACGTGGGCGTGGCGAAGGTCCCGTTGGTCGCCCAGTCGGACATCTTCGACCTGACGGTGGGAGACGTGAATGCCCATCCGGACAAGGCCATGGGCTATGAAGCCGCCCGCAGGGCCTTCGAGGAGCCGAATTACCGGGACGGCAATTACGGCGCGGGATGCGGGGCCACCG
>CACXCQ010000063.1 GCA_902766185.1 uncultured Eubacteriales bacterium | reverse complement strand
TCCGGGAATGTATGCTGTTACTTCGATTCCATTGGTCAGACGAACTCTGGCGACCTTACGGAGAGCCGAATTCGGCTTCTTCGGGGTAACCGTCTTGACGGAAGTGCAAACACCACGCTTCTGGGGGGAATTCGCATCTGTAGCAACTCTTCTCAGAGAGTTCATTCCCTTGTTCAGCGCCGGCGCTGTGGACTTCTTCTCGCTGCTGGTTCTGCCCTGACGTACTAATTGGTTGATTGTAGGCATCCTTTATCTCCTTTCTTCTTAGATTTTGTCCTCTCCCGCAAAGGCGGGAAAAGCACTTTAAACGGTGAGCCTGTATAAAGGCTCACAGCCAAAAGTCATTTTATCATTAAAAACGCCCCGTTGTCAATGCATTTTCGGGGCGTTCATTTATCTAATTTTCAGTTCGCAGGCGATAAGCTCTCGGCTTACTGATCCCACTCCGGCATGTCCGTTTCCGCAGCGAAGGCATCCTCAGCAGCGTACTCTTCCGCCGCTGCCAGATCGTCGCTGGTGGCCATTTCGGGAGCGACCTCGGTGAGATCTTCCATGACCTCGGCATCTTCGGCCTCTTCCGCTTCCTCCAGCTCCATCTGGCGCTGCATCTCGCGGTAGGCTTCGATCAGTTCAAGGTTCACGCCGTAATCCAGCTCGATGTTCCGATACTTTCTCATACCGGTTCCGGCCGGGATCAGCTTACCGATGATCACGTTCTCCTTCAGGCCTTCCAGATGGTCGGTCTTGCCCTTGATGGCTGCGTCCGTAAGGACTCTTGTGGTCTCCTGGAAGGACGCCGCCGACAGGAAGGAGTTGGTCGCCAGGGAAGCCTTGGTGATTCCCAGCAGAACGCGCTCGGCGTCCGCAGGCTCTCCGCCCTCAGCTACTGCCTTTGCATTGGCCTCCTCCACCTCGAACTTGCCGTACTGGCCGCCGGGCAGAAGTCCCGTATCTCCGGGATCGTTGACCTTCATCTTGGAAAGCATCTGGCCGACGATGACCTCGATGTGCTTATCGTTGATGTCTACACCCTGGTTCTTGTATACCCTTTGGACTTCCTTGAGCAGGTACTGGTAGACGCCGTCTACGCCCTTCAGTCTCAGGATGTCCTTGGGATCCAGCGGACCTGCGGTGATGTTCTGGCCGGCCTCCACGTACTCGCCTTCGGAAACCACGATACGCGCTCCGTAGGGGATCTCGTAAACGTGCTTCTCGTCTCCTCTGACCAGGATCTCCGTCTTGTTGTCCGGTGTGGATTCAATGGATTCCACCGTTCCGTCAGCTTCGCAGATCTGAGCAAGTCCCTTGGGCTTTCTCGCCTCGAACAGCTCCTCGACTCTGGGAAGACCCTGCGTGATGTCCGTTCCGGCAACGCCGCCGGTATGGAATGTACGCATGGTCAGCTGAGTACCCGGCTCACCGATGGACTGTGCGGCCTGGATACCTACTGCCTCACCGATGTTGACGCTTTCACCTGTGGCCAGGTTCCGGCCGTAGCATCTGGCGCAGACACCGGTACGGCTCTGGCAGGTCATGACCGAACGGATGGCAACGCGCTCGATGCCTGCCGCTTCGATGATCTCCGCGGCCGCCTCGTCGATCTCTTCATCCTGTTCCACGATCAGCTCGCCTGTCTCAGGATGGAAGATGTCGTTCAGCGCAGTTCTTCCGATGATCCTGTCCTTGAGCTTCTCGATGGTCTCCGGACCGTCGTTGAACTTGCCGACCTCGATACCCTCATAGGTGCCGCAGTCTTCTTCCCGGACGATCACGTTGTGGGAAACGTCGACCAGACGTCTGGTCAGGTAACCGGAGTCCGCGGTACGCAGAGCGGTATCCGCCAGTCCCTTACGCGCGCCGTTGGAGGACAGGAAGTACTCCAGTACGGACAGTCCTTCACGGAAGTTGGCCTTGATGGGGATCTCGATGGTCTTACCGGTGGCGTTGGCCATCAGACCACGCATGCCGCCGATCTGACGGATCTGGTTCTTGCTGCCTCGAGCACCGGAGTTCGCCATGATGAACAGGTTGTTCAGGGATCCCAGAGAATCCATCAGAGCGTCCGCTACATCGTCGGTGGTCTTGTTCCAGATCTCGATGACCCGCTCGTACCGCTCTCTGTCGGACACCAGTCCGCTGCGGTACGCCTTGTCGTATTTATCTACCAGCGCCTCGGATTCGGCGATGATCTTTTCCTTGGCTTCAGGGATCTCCATGTCTGAGATACCGATGGTGATCGCTGCCTTTGTGGAATAATGGTAACCCATGTCCTTGATGTAGTCGAGCATCAGGACTGTGTCAGTGTTTCCGTGTATCCTGTAGCATCTGTCGATGATCTGCCCAAGAGTCTTCTTGGTGCAGAGGAAGTCGATCTCCAGTGAATATGGATCAGCTTCTCTGTCTTCAACATAACCCAGATCCTGAGGTATCTGCTGGTTGAAAATGAATCTGCCGACAGTTGACTCTACGAGTCTGCCTCTCTCGTCATCTTCACCGGCGTACATCCTTACCTTTACTCTGGCGTGGATGCCTACCTTGCCTGTCTGGTAAGCCATGAGCATTTCGGAAATATCCGTGAAGACTTTGCCGTCGCCCTTCTCGGCTTCTGAGTTTCTGTGTCCCTCTTCCTGTCCCGGATGAGTCAGGTAGTACGATCCGAGGATCATGTCCTGAGTAGGAGTAGTGATCGGGGATCCGTCCTTAGGGGCAAGTATGTTGTTTACTGACAGCATCAGGAATCTGGCCTCAGCCTGTGCCTCTACGCTGAGAGGTACATGGACGGCCATCTGGTCTCCGTCAAAGTCAGCGTTGAATGCTGTACATGCCAGAGGATGGAGTTTGATAGCCTTGCCTTCTACGAGTACCGGCTCAAAGGCCTGGATACCGAGTCTG
>CACXCQ010000062.1 GCA_902766185.1 uncultured Eubacteriales bacterium | reverse complement strand
CCGTCACGTTCGATGATCACGTCCTGACCGAGGAAGGAAAAGCAAAGGTCGGCCAGGATCAGAAGGGCTCCGATCACGGCGATGAAGCGGAGATTCCGGAAGCACCGCGTCTCCAGTTCTTTTCTGTCCATCATATGTCCACCTCCGACATTTTTTCCATGAGCCAGACGCCGATGACCGTGCCCGCCAGACAGAGGGTCATGATCAGATGCCCGGCCAGGCTGGTGTAGAGTATCCGGATGTACGAAGAAGACATCAGGTTCAGAGCCAGCAGCATCCCCGCGGGCATCAGGCAGATCAGCCTTCCTTCCAGCTTCTTCTGGGAAGTGATCGTGCGGATCTCTTCCCGGATATTCATCTTTTCGGTGATGATCTCAATGGCGTGGGTGATGATGCGCTGAAGGTCACCTCCCGTATTGCGGCAGGTGAGGTAGACCTGTACGAAGCTGCGGATGTCCTCGCTTCCGGAGCGCTCCGCGAGATCCGCCAGCAGTATCCGGTCGCTTTCGTGGTTGTCCAGAATGCGCTTGCGGATGACCCGCAGTTCCTGCATGATGGGCTCCTCCGGTTTATATACCTGCTCCAGCTGTCCGCAGGCTTCCACCAGAGCCTCTGCCATCTGCCGTCCTGCCGCAACGGAGCCGGACAGGGAATAGAGCAGATCGCGGAACTGCAGTTCCAGCTTTTGCAGGCGCCTGCGCATGAGATAGCGCTCGTACAAAGGCTGGCATCTGCGGATCAGAAGACCCGCGGCTGCTGCCAGCAGCAGACTGTGATAGAAGAGAAAGACTGCTGCGGCTATGCAGAGGAAGCCCAGCGCGTTGAAGCGGATCCTCTGGCGGCGGCTCAGCGTATAGGTGCGATAATCCCCGGTCATCCCCATACCTCCAGTTTTTCCTTGTGGATCAGCGTATTGCCGGTGAGTCCCTCACGGCAGTTGTACAGCGGGTTCATTCTGATCTCACCGCCCGCGACGCCGTCCAGTTCAGCGATTTCCATGACCCGGCGGCTGCCGTCCTTCTGCCGGCCCATATGGACGATGATGTCGATGCCCTCGGCGATCTGGCTCCGTATGGCGTCCACCGGTATATCCGAGCTTTCCAGGAACATGGCCTCCAGGCGCTTCAGCATGCCGGGGGCGCTGTTGGCGTGCCCGGTGCTCATGCTGCCGTCATGGCCGGTATTCATGGCCTGGAGCATATGGACGACTTCGCCGCCCCGGACCTCGCCCACGATGATGCGGTCCGGCCGCATCCGCAGGCTGTTTCGGACCAGCTGGGACATATCCACGGCTCCCTTGCCCGAAACGTTGGCGCTGCGGCATTCCAGCCTGACGATGTTCTCGTGATCGATGCGAAGCTCCGCGGAATCCTCGATGACCACCAGCCGTTCATGAGAGGGAATGCAGCGGGAGAGCACATTCAGGAACGTGGTCTTGCCGCTGGAGGTCCCGCCGCTGATGATGCAGTTGTACCTGGAACGGACCAGCCTTTGCATCAGCCGCGCAGCTTCCGGGGCAATGCTGCCGGAAGCGATGAGGTCTGACATCTCCAGCGGACGGGTCTCCGGGAAGGTGCGTATGGTCAGTGACGGCCCGTCAAGAGCAACGCTGCTCATCACCGCGTTGACCCGGGAGCCGTCCGACAGCCTGGCGTCCACGATGGGATTCAGCTCATTGATCTCCCGATGCACGCGGCCGGCCAGCCGCCGGATCAGTTCCTCGAGTTCCTCTCGCGAATCGAAGGCCAGCCCCGTTTTCTCGATCTGCCCATTCCGTTCAACGAAAATGTTCTCAGGACCGTTGACCATGATCTCCGTGATCTGTGGGTCATCGGCCAGAGGCTGGAGGATGCCCAGCTCCCTGCGCAGGGTGAGGAAGAGGCTGCTGATGAGGGCACGGCTGTCATACGTGGGTCGGGAGGCGGTCTCCGGCTGACGGAAGACGAAATCCTCGATGATCGACAGGACGATGCTGTCCGTCAGGTCATCCTGCCGGTTCATCAGCTCCCGGATCCGGGGCAGGTAGGAGGAGGGCGCGTTTGCCGCAGCCTGATGTTCGCTGCGATCGTTGTTGCGATGTTCGCTTCGGGCTTTGCCGCTGTGAAGGTCGATCATGGAATCCTCCTTGCGTCTATTATCTTCTATAATTTGGAATTACTGTAAGTATATATCAAATAAGGTGAGGGAACAACTGGCAGTTTCAGATAGTTTCAATGGTAATTACACTGTCCAGACAGGTCCGGTCCGGAAGGGCAGTTTAGGGATTATGTGTTGCCAAGCGGGCTTTTATTTGTTATAATTTATAGGCTATGTGTGCTGGGTAACGCATTACTGCGTTAAAGCGAAGTGTATAAGGGTTTTAGACACATGGCAGCATTCGTTATCGTTTTCCTGAAACTCATTTTCAGGTCATCATTATCACAGAAAGGATTATGTTATGATTAATGGAATTGATCAGGGCGTACTGGCGGTAAGCAACATCCTTTACCAGCCATGGTTCGTCCCGCTCATACTCATCGCAGGTGGAATTTATCTGACCATACGATGCGGATTCCTGCAGATAGGTATGTTCAAGGAGGCCTGCAAGGTCATCACAGAAAAGCCCCATGAGGGAGGAGTATCGTCCTTCGGCGCGCTGATGGTATCCACGGCTTCCCGGGTAGGTACCGGAAACATCATCGGCGTATCCACCGCCATCATCTGCGGAGGCCCCGGCGCCATCTTCTGGATGTGGGTAACCGCGTTCTTCGGCGGAGCATCCGCGTTCGTTGAGTCCACGCTGGCGCAGATCTACAAGAAGAAGGATGATGACGGCACGTCCAAGGGCGGCCCGGCATTCTACATGAGAGACGCCCTCGGCCAGAAGTGGCTGGGCGTGATCTTCTCGATCCTGATCATCTTCACCTACATGGTGGGATACAATATGCTGGCAGCCTTCAACTTCCAGTCCACGTTCAAGGTATATTCCTTCTACAATGAGACTGCGACACCGGCCATCATCGGCGTTATCCTGGCTGTACTCTTCGGCGCTGTCGTCCTGGGCGGCGCGAAGCGGCTGATCAAGGTCACCGAGGTCCTGGTTCCGGTCATGGGCGTCATGTACGTGCTGGTTTCCCTGATCGTGCTGGCCATCAACATCCCGAACCTGGGACACATGTTCGGCATGATCTTCCAGAGCGCATTCGACTTCGAAGCGATCTTCGGCGGATTCGCCGGCTCCTGCATCATGTACGGCGTGAAGAGAGGCCTGTACTCCAATGAAGCTGGTATGGGTTCCGCGCCGAACGCGGCAGCCCGTGCGGACGTCTCCCACCCGGCCAAGCAGGGTTTGGTCCAGATGCTCTCCGTGTTCATCGACACGCTGCTGATCTGTACCGCGACGGCCTTCATGTGCATGTCCACCAAGGTGGATGCCAACGTCTACAATCTTGAGGACGGCCCTAATGCAGCGGGTTACGTACAGGATTCCCTGGCCTCCGTCTTTGGCGCTTTCGGCCCCACATTCATCGTTATCGCCATGGCGTTCTTCGCCTTCACCACGCTGATCGGAAACTACTCCTACTGCGAGAGCTGCTTCGAATTCATCATCAATCGGGAAGCGAAGCACAGCGAACTGATCGTCATGCGGATAATCGCATCCATTCTGGTCTTCCTGGGCGCTATCGCTTCTGCCGGACTGGTATGGGATATCGCGGATATGATGCAGGGCCTGATGGTCGTCACCAACGTTCCTTCGATCCTGATCCTCGGCGGAATCGCCTTCAAGTGTCTGAACGACTACAAGAAGCAGATGGCTGAAGGAGTCAACCCCATCTTCAAGGCATCCAGCATCGGTCTTAAGCAGAAGACGGATTACTGGAACTGATGAAGGGACGATCCCCGTCGGACAGTTGAACTGAGACAGAAACAGGGCAGGCAGTCACAAACAAAGTGGCTGCCTGCTTTTGCGTGAAAGAGGGTGGGATGTCGGTTGACGATGTAGTCGGAATTTAGTAAAATCAGGGGGAAACAGATAAAAAACAGCAATAGCAATAAGCCGTGCTAAGGCTGATAATCTGAAGTAGTATAATGTCATTATCATCATGTAAAACGAGGAGGAACTTCCCATGAGTGAACAGCAGCAGCTGCAGGGTGTTGCCGGTCTGAAGAAACACGACATCAAGGTTTCCGGGATCGTCTTCATGCTGTATTGTCTGGTGGCTGCCGGCGCCTTCGGGATCGAGGAGATGATCCCCGAAGCCGGACCCGGTATGACCATCCTGTTATTATGTGTATTTCCTTTTATCTGGGCCTATCCCATCAGCAGTCTGGTGGCGGAGTGCTCATCGGTAATGCCGTCGGAGGGCGGCGTCTACGTCTGGGCCAAAGAGGCCTTCGGTGAGTTCTGGGGCTTCCAGACCGGATGGTGGGCAACGGTTTCCACCTACATCACCAACGGCGTTTACGTCGCGCTGGTTTCCGGTTATGTGAGCCAGATGATCCCCATGTCCTATGCGGCGTCCCTGGCACTGAAGATCGGTATGATCACCATCTTCACCATCGTTAACCTGCTGGGACTCAGAGAGGTCGGCACCGTGAGCACGATCCTGTCGCTTCTGATCGTAGCGGCATTCCTGCTGGTGGCCATCGTGGGCTTCATCAACTGGAACACGAATCCGGTGGAACCCTTCATGCCGGAGGACTACACGCTGATCGACGGATTGGGCGGCGGCATCTGCATCTGCATCTGGATGTACTGCGGATATGAATGCATCTCCAACATGGCCGGCGAGGTGAAGAACCCGCAGGTCATCCCCAAGGGACTGAAGATCGCCATGCCGCTGGTGGCGCTGACCTATGTGCTGCCTACTCTTGGCGGCCTGGCATGCCTGCCGGAAGGTTCCTGGGAAGCATGGTCCACCGAAGGCGGATTCTCCGGTGACAATGTCGGATACGCAACCGTACTTACGCAAAATCTGGGTCAGGCCTGGGGATACGTTTTCCTGGTGGTCGCCATCATTTCACAGTGCGCTATCTTCAACACATACCTGGCTTCCGGCTCCAGAGGATTCTTCGTTCTGGCGGACGATCACCTCTGCCCCCAGTTCCTGGTCAAGGTAAGCAAAAACAGGGGCGTGCCTTATGTGGGCATCCTGTCTCTGGCGGTGGTCACGTTCATCCTTTCCTTCAACGATTTCACAACGCTGGTCTCCATGGAGGTCGTCTTCATGCTGGCGCTGTACATCATTCTGCCGATCTCCGTGATCAAGCTGCGGCATAAGCTGCCGGTGGAGGAGAGAAAGAAGAGAAACCTTTACGTTATTCCGGGAGGGAACAAGGCGCTGATCTTCTACAGCGGATTCCCCATCGTGATCTCCATCATCGCGCTTCTGATCAACGGCACGGACTACCTGACCACCGGACTGATGGCTCTCTGTTCAGGACCCATCGCCTACATCATTTTCCGGAAGGTCTGCGGCGGTCTGTCCGTGAACGACCCGGAAGGCAACCCAGTGAACGGATTCGGTATCCCTCGCGGAGATACCGTCCGGATCGGTGTCTTCTCCATGTGCGCCGGCGCCATGGCCTTCTTCGGCCAGTTCTGGCTGCGCTGGTATGAGATCGACTGGGGCGAGTGGGGTCCGGATGACTACGATGTCTTCGGCAACGTGATCCCGCAGGTCCAGACCGGCCTCGCCATCGGCGGAGCGATCCTCATCGTCTTCGGACTGATCATGTTCTTCGTCGGCAAGAAGAAGGATGCGCCGCTGCCCGAGCATGAGCTGGATGTGGAAGCCACCCTGAACAAGTATCTGATGGAAGAGAAGACGGAGACCTTCTTCGACTAAACACAGCGAATGATACCATTATCAACGAGAATGCGGCCGGAAAGGCTGGAAGAATTTGTAGGACAGAGGCACTTCCTTTACGAAGGGTCTCTGTTTTATCGCGCGATTCAGAGCGGATCTTTGGATTCCGCCATCTTCTTTGGCCCTCCGGGAACGGGAAAGACCACCCTTGCCCGGATCATCGCGGCGGAAAAGGACGCTGGTTTCGTGGAGATCAATGCGTCGACCACCGGGACCAAGGAGCTGAAGGAGATCCTGAAGCAGGCTTCCGACCGGTTCCACGGACTCATGAAGGAAAGCACATGTCTCTATGTGGATGAGGTCCACCGGTGGAACAAGCTTCAGCAGGATTCTCTGCTGAAGGCGCTGGAGGACGGGGTGATCTGCTTCATTGGGAGCACCACGGAGAACCCGTATTTTTCCGTGAACAACGCCATCCTTTCCCGGGTGGGCAACATCTATGAATTCCGTCGGCTGGAGGCGGATGATGTTCTCGTTCTGCTGAAACGCGCCATGACGGATGAGATCCGGGGATTCGGCAGCCTTTGCATAGACTATGACGAGGACGCGCTGATGCTGCTGGCGCAGATGAGCGGCGG
>CACXCQ010000061.1 GCA_902766185.1 uncultured Eubacteriales bacterium | reverse complement strand
TTATTCAATGACCGGCACAGTTGTTTGTCGCTTTGGGCGAAGGCGCTATTGCCCAGAAGCGCATCAGGCTGTTATAATAGTAAAGAAGCAGACACGGCAGGCGGCGCGGAGAATGCGGCGCCGGGCAAAACGGTGCAGAAAACGACGCAGAACTGGTGATACCATGAACAGTATGAACAACCTTTACTATAACGACAAAAAGCTCAAACAGATCAAGAAGAAGCGCACCCAGAAGATGAAGAGAGTCTGGGGGTGGATCCTCACCGCGCTGGGCGCCCTGGAGCTGCCGGGCGTGCTGTCCTCCATCGCCGCGGGATCGCTGAGCGGACTTGGCGGAATGCTGATCTTCCTGATCCCGGGGATCATCCTTCTTTTGCTGGCGAAGCGGCAGGTGGACCGGTGGGACCGCTATGAAGCGATCATCGACAACCGGGGAAACACTCCGATCTCGCTGATCGCGAAGAAGATGAAGCTTCCGGAGAAGACCGTGTACTCCGATCTGCAGGAGATGATCCACAGCGACTTTTTCATCGGACCGAATTACAACATCGAAGCGTACATCGACGCGGAGCGGGATCTCCTGGTGATGTGCTCCGGCGGCGAGCCCCTGAAGCCCCTGCCGGATCTGCCCACCCAGGAGGAGATGGCCGCGCAGAAGGAAGAATGGACCTCCGCGGCGGAGGCTGCCAGCGCAAAGGCAGATGATTACATGGACGCGGAATACGCGGGGGTCGAGCTGACGGATCTGGAGATGATCCAAAAGGCCATCACGGAGACGAAGGACGACGAGGTCCGCGGATATCTTTACGGCCTGGAGGGATCGCTGCGCCGGATCGACGAGCGGCTTCAGGACCATCCGGACCTGAAGGAAAAGATGAGCATCAAGCGGCTCTACAAATACTATCTGCCCCAGATCATGGAGCTGATCCGCAAGTACCAGGCTCCGGACACGCCGCCTGAACTGAAGAAGCAGATACGGGAAGCTCTGCAGACCAGCGCCGCCGCCCTGGCAAACATCGAGGCGGATATGCTGGAGCGGGATCAGATGAACGCGGAAGTGGACATCGAGGTGCTGAAGAACATGTTCGCCCAGGACGGACTTCTGGGCCGGGACGGGCACCAGGCAGCGGGCGCAAAAGCAGGTCAGACGGCCGCAGCAGGCTCCGGCGCTCAGGCCGCAGCGGAAGCCCGGCCGCAGCCCCAGGCGCAGGGGAGGTAGGCCATGCGACTGAATAAGTACATCGCCTCCGCGGGGATCTGCAGCCGGCGCAAGGCGGACGAGCTGATCGCCGCCGGCAACGTGAAGGTCAACGGCGCGGCAATGCGGGAAATGGGCTACGACGTGCAGGACGGCGACCGCGTCGAAGTGAACGGCAGGCCCATCGAAGCCGCCGGTAAGAAAGTCTACGTCGCGCTGAACAAACCCCTCGGTTACGTCACCACCATGAAAGACGAAAAAGACCGCCGGACGGTGGCGGATCTGGTTTCGGACATTCCGGAGCGGATCTTCCCTGTTGGGCGGCTGGATTATAATACGACAGGATTGCTGCTGATGACCAACGATGGGGATCTGGCCCAGCGCCTGACCCACCCGAAGCACGATGTCTGGAAGACCTACGTCGCGGTGGTCTCCGGCGTCCTTTCGGATGCCCGGATCGCGAAGCTTCGCCGGGGCGTGGACATCGGCGGCTACACCACAGCGCCGGCAAAGGTCCGGGTGATCCGGCAGAACGTCCGGTCAGCCGTGGTGGAGATCTCCATCCATGAGGGCAAGAACCGCCAGGTGCGAAAGATGTTCGCCGCGGTGGGCAACCGGGTCCAGCAGCTTCAGCGGGTCGCCGTCGGCGAGATCCGCCTCGGCCGCATGCAGGAGGGCCACTACCGCAAGCTGACAAAAAGAGAGATCGACTACCTGAAATCCCTGTAAGAAAGAAACGCGAATCGCATCACCGATCCATGCTAGGCTACGTCATCCCCGACAAGGGCGAACTCAAGGTTCGCGAATACGAGATCTACACCGGATACTACTGCGGCATCTGCAAGTACATCGGCAGCATCTACGGACAGCTGCCCCGGATGGTGCTGAGCTATGACGCGGCTTTTATCGCGCTTTTGCTCGCCTGCGTGGACGAGGAACCGGACGCCCCTTCCGCGGAGCACTGCGTCGTCCATCACATCCGGCGAAAGACCACCATCCGCAACCGGGCCATCGAGTTCTCCGGCGACCTCATGCTGATCCTCGCCTGGTACAAGCTTCTGGACGACGTCAACGATGAGGGCCGTCTCTCCGCAAAGGCAGGTCTTGCGGCGTTTCGCCCCATCTGGCGAAAACTGCAAAAGAAGCATCCCAGCCTTTGCAGCATCATCGGGGAACGACTGGAGGCGCTGGCTGTTCTGGAGAAGGAGCACTGCCCCAGCATCGACCGGGTGAGCGAGGATTTCGCGCAGGTCATGAGCCTCATCCTTCAGGAAGGCATCACTTTTCTGTACGGACCGGAGGAACAATCCTCCACTCTTCACGAAATCTACGCAAACATCGGTTATCATTTAGGCAAATGGATCTATCTGATCGACGCCGTCGATGACATCGAAGAGAATCTCGAGACCGGCTCCTACAATCCCCTGCTCCACCGGTTCGACTACCGGCAGGACGAGACGGCGGAGGAGTTCCGGGCCCGGATCGACGACCAGCTCCGGTTCAACCTCTTCACCTACCTGGCGGTGATCAGCGAATCCTTTGAATCCCTTGATATTCAGAAAAATTCTGGTATCATAGAAAATGTAATTTTCTTCGGGCTGAACCGCAGGACCGAGGAAGTACTGAAACGCATCAAACCGGAGAGATCCGGCCACGGACGCCTGTAATCAGGCCATATAAAAAGGAGACATCGATGAACCCATATGAAGTTCTGGGCGTACCCGAAAACGCCTCCGACGAACAGATCAAAGAAGCCTATAAAGCACTGGTCAAGAAATACCATCCGGACCGCTACCAGGACAATCCCCTGGCGGATCTGGCCGAAGACAAGCTGGCCGAGATCAACGAAGCCTACGACTCGATCATGCGCATGCGCGGTTCCGGCCAGGGCTATAATCAGGGGTACAATGGCGGCGGTTACAATGGCGGCTACAACGGCGGTTACAACAACACCGGCGCCGACTACCAGCAGGTCCGCCGCAGCATCGATGCCGGAAATCTGGGCGCCGCGGAGCACATCCTGAACCAGACCGGAGACCGCAGCGCCGAGTGGTTCTTCTTAAACGGCGTCATCGCCTCCCGCAAAGGCTGGTACGACGAAGCCGTGAACAGTCTTCAGACCGCCTGCAACATGGAGCCGACCAATTTCGAATACCGGCAGCACCTCAATTCCCTGGCGAATCGCGGTCAGGGGTTCCAAAACAACGCCATGAACCGCGGCTACGGCAGAAGCAACGATGACCTGTGCTGCCAGGCTTTGCAGTGCTACATCTGCGCGGACTGCTGCTGCGACTGCATCTGATCCGTACCATCCGGAGGAATATCTGATGAAGCGAAGCCCAACATTCCGGGTCGCTCTCGGCGGGATCTGCCTGGCGCTCACCCTGGTTTTCATGTTCGCCGGAACCGTCGTTCCGGGGATCGACCTGACCCTTTTTGCCCTCAGTTCCCTGTTTACCGCTGTCATGATCATCGAAACCCGCGTCGGCGGAGGCGCGCTGCTGTTCTTTGCCGCCTGCCTTCTGGGTTTCTTTCTTTTGCCCAATAAGCTGGCCATTCTTCCCTACGCCGCATTCTTCGGCTACTGGCCCATTCTCAAGTTCTTTCTGGAGAAGATCAAGTCCGGTCCCCTGCAGATCGTCTGCAAATGCGTCTTTTTCGCGGGGCTCCTTTGTCTGGGTCTCTTCGGGTTCCGGGAGCTTCTGGCCCAGTCCGTATCCCTGCCGGGCTATCCGGCCGCCCTTCTGGTCCTCGGCGGAACTGCCCTGCTTTTGCTCTACGATTATGTACTCACCTGTCTCATCAACTGGTACTGCCGGCGGATCCGGCGCGACAGCGTCGACCTGAAGCTGAGCTGAGGCCTGCCCGTTTACGTCTTTTTTTGCAGATTCGTTTCCATTTCAACATCCTTTTTTCACAGGATGCACATATTCCCTCGCTATCATAAGGGTGTACAAAGAACACAAGTAATCGCGGGCTGCGCTTTTCGCGGCGGCCAGCAAAAGCGAGGTACGATATGACTGAACGCAACGAAAATTCGAATTACGAACCTAACTTCATCCTTCAGCCCGCCGAGCCGAAGAAGGCTCCGGACGCGGCGCGCCCCGATGATGACGATCTGATGACCTACATCTTCGGGGAGGACGCGGAGCAGCAGATCCTGGAGGGCGCCGAAAAAGCCGAAGCGGCGGAGAAGGCAGCCGAAGAAAGAAAAGCTGCTCTCGAGGCTGCCCGGAAGGCGGCGATGAAGTCCTCCGACGAGGAGGAAGCCGGGACCGACGCCAGAGCGGCGGCCGAAAGGAACGTGGCGACTGAGGCAAAAGCGGCGGCCGAGACGGAAGCGGCGGCCGAGGCAAAAGCGGCGGCCGAAACGGTCACCGATGCGGAGGAGCCGAAGAGTTCTCCGGCCTCCGACATCCTGCGGGCAGCTGCTGCCAGAGCCGACGCGCTGAAGGCGGCGGCGATAAAGGCGGATCAGGCTTCCGAACCCTACCGCAGAGAGACCAGCGCCATCGACGGCGTGGAAGACCGCATCCATCCCGGCGGCGGCCGGTTCCAGGACACCGCGGCTTCGGCAGCCGCAGGAGCAGTGGCAGGCGCAGGATTCGTCATGCGGGATGCGGAAGAAGCAGCCCCCCGCCGGGAGGAACCCGCGCGAAACATGAGCAGCGACAACGGGCATCCCCGGTTCGAGAACCCCAGCTTTGACCCCGGCAAGACCGGACACTATACCGACCCCAGAGAGAACTTCAGACCGGGCGCATCCGCCTCCTGGAGCAACGGAGAGGTCCACCGCAGCCGCAGACAGATGAAGGATAGCATTCATCGCCAGGAGAAGCAGAAGAAACAGAAGAAGCCGGCGCAGCCCATCATGATGACGCGCAAGGCCATGGCGCTTCTGATCGCCTGCTGTATGCTGGCCTCCTGCCTGTTCGGACTCGGCGGAGCGGCCCTGGGCACCACGCTGGTCAAGCAAAACCAGGCAAGCACGGCACAGACCGCAACGACGGCGGTCACTCCCGACAGCAGTCAGGCAGCCTCCTCCGCGGGATATACGCTGGAGAACGCCACCGGATCCGGAATGACCATCAAGGAGATCACCGCCGCGGCGAAGAACAGCGTCGTTGAGATCCGTACCGAAAGCGTTGCCTCCGACACCTGGATGCAGCAGTATGTCACCGAAGGAGCCGGAAGCGGCGTCATCATCAGCGAAGACGGCTATGTCATGACCAACAATCACGTCATCGAAGGCGCGAACAAGATCAAGGTCACCACAGCCGACGAAAAAGAATACGAAGCGACTCTTGTCGGAACGGATGAGAACAACGACGTGGCCGTGCTCAAGATCGACGCGTCCGGCCTGACCCCCGCCGTCTACGGCAACAGCGACCAGCTGGAGGTCGGCGATCTGGCCGTAGCCATCGGTAACCCGCTGGGCGAGCTGGGCGGCACAGTGACCGCGGGAATCATCAGCGCGACAGACAGAGAACTTTCCATCGGCGGAAAGACGCTGCATCTGCTCCAGACCGACAGCTCCATCAACCCCGGAAACTCCGGCGGCGGACTGTTCAGCAGTGAAGGCAAACTCATCGGACTGGTGGTAGCCAAATCCGCCGGCTCCGATGTCGAGGGACTGGGATTCGCCATTCCCATCAATAAAGCAGCCGATGTTGCACAGCAGCTTATCGATAAGGGGTATGTAAGCGGACAGCCCTCCACGGGCATGACCTATCAGGAGGGCTCCTCGTCCGCAGGAAGCAGCCCGTTTGACTCCTTCTTCGGCAGCGGATCAGCCTCCGGCGTTTACATCTACAGCGTCAACGGCGAGAACGCCAAGAAGGCCGGCTTCCAGCCCGGAGATCAGGTCTTCGCGGTAGACGGTACTGAGATCTCGACTTTCGAAGAGCTTTCCTCCATCGTCACCGCCCACAAGGTGGGAGACAAGCTGACCTTCACCGTCGTCCGGGACGGCGTGCAGAAGAACATCAAACTGGAGCTCGAGGAAAAGACAGCAGCCCAGCAGAACACCCAGGGCGACCAGGGTGACCAGGGCCAGAACGATCAGGACGGTCAGGACGGTCAGGACCAGAACGGTCAGAATCAGCAGGACCCCTTCGGCGGCGATAACGGCCAGCTGCCCGACCAGAACCAGGGCGGCACAGACGGCTTCGGTGGATGGCAGGAGTTCTTCAACGGATTCTTCTAGACCGGATAGGACAGCCATTGCCCCGGCGGAACGGCAGGTAAACGCCTGCCGCACCGCCGGGGTGTTTTCACATTTACAGGCGACCCTCTTCCCGTGTGAAATCCCGTGCGTTACCGCCGGCGATATGGTATAATTCCCCACAGGAAAAACCAACAGAAAGGCATTGCTCCATGATCACGATCCACGTGAATGCATCAAAAGAATACGACGTCATCCTGAAGGCCGGGCTTCTGTCCGAGGCAGGCATGCGCATCCGCGCCGACCTGGAAAAACGCCGGGGCGCCTCCGGTGTGCTCCATTGCCGAAGAGTCTGCGTGGTCTCCGACGAGACCGTTGCGGCCCTCTACGGGGGACAGAATCAGGCCCTGCTGAGTTCCCTTCGGCACGCGGGCTTCGAGACGACGACCTTCGTCTTCCCAGACGGTGAGGATCACAAGAGCATGGAGACTGTCGAGCGCCTTCTCGATCACCTGACGGAGCATCGCTTCTCCCGGTCCGACCTGCTGGTCGCGCTGGGCGGCGGCATTACCGGTGACCTTACCGGTTTCGCCGCGGCGATCTATCTGCGCGGGATCGACTTCGTTCAGATCCCCACCACGCTTCTGGCCGCGGTGGACTCCTCCGTGGGCGGCAAGACCGGCGTGAACCTTCCGGCGGGCAAAAACCTTGCCGGCGCCTTCTGGCAGCCGAACCTGGTTCTCTTCGATCCGGCCGTTCTCACTACGCTGAGCCAGCCTTTGCTTATGGACGGCATGGCGGAGATCCTGAAGGCCGGATTCATCGCCGACAACACGGTGGTCTACGATGCGCTGATGGTGCCCCGCACGGGAGACGGTTACGCCATCATCCCCGGGGCGGGCGCGGAACCTCCGGAGGGCTGGCCGGGAAGCGAGGAGGAGACCTTCGAGACACCGGACCTTACGATGACGGATTTCGGCACAGTGGCGGACGCCTCAGCTGCCGGCGCCGGGGACATTGCGGAACGCACCCTCTCCCTGTACGATTTTCTCTGCATGGGATATCAGGGGAACCGCCCGCCCATCTTCGATCATCCCGAGGAGATGATCCGGCTGATCGCCAAGGCCATTAACATCAAGCGCCTCATCGTGGAGGAGGACGAGTGGGAAAGCGGCCAGCGGAAGCTGCTGAATCTGGGCCACACCGTTGGGCATGCCATCGAGAAGTGCAGCGATTACCAGATCTCTCACGGCTCCGCGGTGGCCACCGGCATCGCCATCATCGCAAAGGCAGGCCAGTCCCTTGGCTGGCTTCAGGAGGGTTACGGCGACGATATCCGTACCATCCTTCAATACTTTGGCTACAATCTGCGCTGCCCGTATCCAGCCTTTGCGCTGGCGGACGCCGCGCTGAACGATAAAAAGGCGCGGGGCATCCGGATCGCTCTGGTTGTCCCTGACTACCCGGGGCACTGCATCCTGAAGGATGTGGCCTTCTCCGAGCTGGAGGACATCATCGCCCGGGGGCTCCGGCAGGACTGAGCCCGCACGGCTGAGGAACCTGCCCCGCAGACCCGGCTGACGAACCGAAACCGCAATCAACTGCAGACCTGAACAACCGAAAGGACGTTAACCATGGATATCACTTTGCATCCAACTAAACTGAACGGGACGATCATCGCGCGGCCGTCCCTTTCCTACAGCCTGCTTCACGCTACGTGCCAGTCTCTCGCGCTGCACCAAGCGGCCAGCGGGATGTCGGATCCTGCGGACGCAAATACAGGAAGGGCCAAGGACTATACCCGGCTGCCCGGGTGCTGGTCGGAGGATCTTGACGTGATCCACCGGTGCTTCAAGGTGCTGAACGAAGACGCGCCCACGCTTTTTGTGGGTGACAATCTGCAGGCTTTTCATATGATGATGCCCATCGCCGCCGCCACGAAGCAGAAGGTCTCTTTCACCGGCACCGGAGATTTTCCCAACAGCGCCGTTCTGCCCATGGTGGACGCGCTGAAGCGCCGCGGAGTATCCTTCAGCAAGGGTACGCTGAAGATCAAACGGCGGGACCGCGACCGGATCCACGAGATCTGCACCATGACCAAGCGCATGGAGTACGGCTCCTTCTCTCTGACGGGAAGGGAAAGCCCGTTCTTTGTGGCCGGGCTCCTGCTGTCCCTGCCTCTTCTCGAGGGGAACAGCTCCCTTCGCATGACCACCATGCCGGAATCCCTCGAGCTTCCGGACATGGCCATTTCCGTGCTGCGGCAGTACGGGGTAACGATCCTGCGCTCCGTGGACGACTACGGATATCCGTACTACGATATCCCCGGCAATCAGACCTTCTGCATTCCGGAAACGGTGAGCCTTGAGGGAGACTGGACGCGGGCCGCTTTCTGGCTGGGCTGCGGAGCTCTGGGCGGAAACGTGACCGTGCGGGGACTGTCCGGTGATTCCCATCAGGCTGCCCGGCAGATCCTGGACAAGCTCCACTCTCTGGGCGCGGGCACCGGGCAGGGCACCGACAGCGCCAACGTGGTCTCCGGTTCACTGAAGGGCTGCAACATCAACGCCTCCCGTATCCACGAGCTGGTCCCGATCCTGTCGGTGATCATGGCCAATGCCGCCGGCACCTCCATGCTCACCGGCATCGACAGCGAAACTTTCGCCTCGGTGTTCCGTGTCCTGGATGCCTTTGAGGCGGACATCTCCGACGGAGGCTCAGGCTTCTCCTTCACTGGCAAGGCCATTCTTTCCGGCGGGGAGATCGACGCCGCAGGCGATCCCATCATCGTCATGGTCGCCACTGCCGCGTCCTGCATTTGCAGAATGCCGGTCACCATCAGAAACGCCGGGGTCATCAACAAGAAGTACCCCGACTTCTTCGAGGATTATTTCCGGCTGGGCGGCCGCATCGAAAAGTAAGCGGGAGAGGATCTGAGCATGTACGACACATCATACGACGCATCATATGAAGTGAAGGAGCGCAACCTGGTCATGGCCGTGGTCTATTCCTTCATCACTTTCGGCATCTATTCCCTCTACTGGCTGTACCAGCTGCAAAAGGACACCAACCGCCTGCTGGGTCTGCGCAACGAGCCCAGCCCGGCGATGGTCCTCATTCTGTCCATCGTTACTCTGGGACTCTATACCGTCTACTGGGCCTACCGCCAGGGGGTCAAGTTCCGGGATGAAGCCCAGGCCCGGGGGAGCATGGAGGCCAATGACTGCCCCTCGCTTTACCTCGTGCTCCAGCTTTTCAACTACCTCATCGGTGTCACTTACATCGTCAATCAGGCCCTGATGCAGGACCGGATCAACCAGCTTTTGCGCATGCGCGGACTGGGCACCCGCCCCTACGATCCCAACCGGTTCAACCACTCGCCGGAGGCGGACATCGCCCAGCGCTACAAAGACAGGGCAGCCGCTTATGAAGCCGACCTGGCCGAGGACGAAGAAATGGTCGATGCCCTGGCCACCGCCGACGGCAAGCGCAGCCTCTTCCTCACCGGCGCCGGCGTCGCCAGCGATGCATTGGAACCGGCTGATGACGCGGATCTCGAAGATGACGCGGATCTCGACACCCCGGACGGCACAGGCGGAACCAACTGAGTTAGCGCAGAGCCAGTGCCGGGTCAGACCAAGTTGGAACTGAGTTGGAACTGAGTTGGAACCGTGTGGGAGCTGTGCGAGAAACCAGCCCGCTCGAAATGGAAACATTTCGGGCGTTTTTTTTGTTGGACGACCTGGATCCGCCATTGACGACTTGCGCTCCGGAGCGTTTCCTGCAGCAGACCGTTTTTTCCACCTGCACTGCAGGCTTTCGCATCAAAAATCAAGCAACAAACACCGTTTCCTGCAGCAATTGTGTAATCGATGGTGTTCTGCAGGATTTAAAAATCAATATCCTGCAGAAAGGACTCATAACAGTCCGCCGTGCAGACAACGTTCTACTCCAGTGCGAATGATGTCATGATTCTAGAACCGTGCTATGCTCGTTCCGGAGATTATCTGGTCAAGTCTAAACAATGGTGTAGATACCGTTCGGTTCGTTGTGTGGAGAGGCTGTGGATAGGCAAGGCTGGCGGTGGGCAGGTGATGCGCAGCATCACCTGCCCACCGCCAGCCTGGTTTTTCCACAGACCCGCCCGTTGGAATGCTGTCTGTCAGGAATGACCGAGAATATTCTCTACACCACTATCCGGGCTTGACCGATTATCTCATGATGGTCACACATCATCCTTGATTTCGACAACAAAAGCCTTCATAATCATAGTTAATACGCGACACAGTCAAGAATCAGCAGACGAGCAAGGGAGACTCTGATCATGAACATTCATCAGGTAGGCGATATACTGGATATGCTGGCGGAAGAACTTCCGCCTGAATTTTACCGTCACTTGAACGGCGGGATCCTTCTGGTTCCCGAAGCGAAGCACAGCCCGCACGGATCTGATCTGATGATCCTGGGCGAGTACATCACCTCTTCCAACATGGGCCGGATGATCAAGATCTACTACGGTTCTTTCGAGGCCATGTACAGCTGGATGGACGAGGAGCAGCTGACCGAGGAACTTCGGGAAGTCCTTCGCCACGAGTTCACGCATCACATTGAGTCTCTGGCCGGTGAACGCGGCCTGGAGATCAAAGACGAGGAACAGCTCCGCGAGTATTTTGCCCGAAAGTGAGCGCCGCCAAATAAGAGAGGCGCCAAGCGAAATGCCGCTGCCGGGCCGCCGAAAGTGGTCGCCAGCCACGCCGTCCGGTGCCCGAGCGGATTCCGCAGGAGCGCGGCAGATGCCGGCGAAGCGAAATCAGAGAATAGAAAAAAATCCGGGAATGTCTGAGCTCCGAAGGAGCGAGTTTTCCCGGATTTCTATTCTCTATGAGCGAGCCGCAGCATCTGCCAGCGACGAGGACCGAGCGAGGGTACCGCACGGCGGTGCTGGCGCGGGCTCTTCGGGCCGGCGGTGCCGACAGTGGCGGTGCCAACAGCGGCGGTGCCAACAGTGGCGGTGCCAGTGGCGCTGCCGACGGCGGTGCTGGCGCGGGCTCTCAGGGGGGGCACGGTGCGGCTTAAACGACCGGCTTCGTCTCCCAGATGCGGTCGGCGTATTCCTTCACGGCGCGGTCCGCGGCGAAGCGTTCTGCCTTGGCGATGTTGGTGATGGACATTCTGCCCCAGCGCATCCGATCCATGTAAGCTTCCCGGATGTCTTCATGGGCCCGGCAGTAATCCTCGAAATCGTAGAGGCACATGTAGGGGTCGGCGATGCTGTAGGTGGGACGGAGCAGGTAATCCTTGATGTAGTCGAAACTGTGTCCGTTGAATCCCCGGTCGAGACGATCCACCGCTTCCTTCAGGGTGCGGTTTGCCTGATAGTAGAGTCTGCTGTCGTAGCCTTCTCTCAGGTGCTGCTCGACCTCGTTCTCACGCTGTCCGAAGATGAAGATATTGTCTTCGCCCACAGCCTCGTACATTTCCACATTGGCGCCGTCCATGGTTCCGATGGTCACTGCGCCGTTGATCATCATCTTCATGTTGCCGGTTCCGCTGGCTTCCTTGCCCGCCAGCGAGATCTGCTCGGAAATGTCGGTGGCCGGCATCAGCTTCTCCGCCATGGATACACGGTAGTTCTCCAGGAAGTGCACCTGCAGTTTCTTTGAGATCACCGGATCTTTGCGGATCTCCTCGCCCAGGTTCCAGATCAGCTGGATCACGTCCTTGGCCACGTAGTAGTTCGGAGCAGTCTTGGCGCCGAACAGATAGACCTCAGGCTGAACGTTCAGGTCAGGATTGGCCTTCAGCTGATTGTAACGGCTGATGATGTGCAGCGCATTCAGCAGCTGACGCTTGTACTCGTGCAGACGCTTGGCCTGCGTGATGAACGTAGCGTCCGGATCCAGCTGGATGCCGCATTCCTTTTTCAGGTACTCGGTGAACCGGACCTTGTTGTCCCGCTTCACCTGGTCCAGCCTTTGGATGACGCTCTTGTCCTCCGCGAACTTGACGAATTCGCCCAGCTTGCCCGGCTCATGCCGATAGCCCTCGCCGATGCACTCGTCCAGCAGAGCCGCAAGCCCCGGGTTGGACTGGCACAGCCATCTGCGGTAGGCGATGCCGTTGGTCACGTTGGTGAAGATCTCCGGCCGCGCCAGATAGAAATCGTGGAACAGGTCGTCCTTCAGGATGTCCGAGTGGAGCGCGGAAACGCCGTTGACGTGATGGGAGCCGATGACGGACAGATTCGCCATCCACACCTGGTTGTCGCTGAGCGGCGCCATGTAATTGATCTTGCCGTAATCTCCGGGGAAGACCTTCTCCATGTCCGCGCGGAACCGGCGGTCGATCTCCTGGATGATCATATAGATCCTGGGCATCATCATGTGAACCAGATCGTCCTTCCACTTCTCCAGCGCCTCGGCCAGAACCGTGTGGTTGGTGTAGGAAACGGTGCCGGTAACGATCTCCCAGGCCTTGTCCCAATCGTATCCGTAGTCATCCATCAGCAGCCGCATCAGTTCAGGGATGCAAAGAGCAGGATGGGTGTCGTTGATGTGAATCGATACTTTGTCCGCCAGGTTGTTCAGCGTACGGTGCATCCGGTAGTGGTCCCGAAGCAGGTTCTGGCAGCTGGCGGAAACCATGAAGTACTGCTGCTTCAGCCGCAGCTCCTTGCCTTCCTCGATGTTGTCCGCAGGGTACAGCACCTTGGTGATGAGCTCCGCCTTGTTGTTGTTCTGCGCAGCGCGGGTGAAGTCCCCGCTGTTGAAGGATGCCATGTCGAATCCCTCAGAGTCACGGCATCTCCACAGCCGCAGCTTGCCGACCGCTTCCGTGTCCGCGCCGCTGATGTACATGTCATAGGGAACGGCCTCCACGATCTCCTGGTTGAGAGTCTCGTTTTTCATTCCCTTCTCCGTCCAGTATTCGTGGTAATTGCCGTAGAACCCGACCTTGAAGGTCTCGTCCTCCCTGGCGTTGAGCCAGACCCTGCCGCCGGGCAGCCAGTTGTCCGGCATCTCCGCCTGCCAGCCGTCCACCAGCTTCTGGCGGAACAGGCCGTATTCATAGCGCAGGCAGTATCCGGTGGCGTCGTATCCGCAGCTGGTCAGCGCCGCCAGATAGCAGGCGGCCAGTCTTCCCAGACCGCCGTTACCCAGACCCGCATCCGGTTCCTGCTCGTAGAGCTCCTCCAGATCCATGCCGCGAGCCTTCAGGATCTCTCCCACCATCTCGGTCTCGTTCAGGTTATACAGATTGTTCTTCAGGGACTGCCCCATCAGGAATTCCATGCAGAAGTAGTAGATCTTCTTGCGGCCCTCCTGCTCCAGCTGCGCCGCGCGGGCTTTGCGGTTGAAGTCCCAGCGCTTCTCCAGAAGCTGCTGATTCACCACCGTGGCCACCGCTTTGTACATTTCTGTAGCTGACGCGTCCTCAAAAGATGTGTGATACTTGTTTTCCAGACACTCGATCAGTTCCTCTCTGAACGCGATCTTCGTCTGTCCCGTCTTCAGTTTTCCCAGTTTCATTCCTTAGTAAATACTCCTTCCCCGCGA
>CACXCQ010000060.1 GCA_902766185.1 uncultured Eubacteriales bacterium | reverse complement strand
TCGAGGAGTCCATTCAGGATCGGCTTCGGAAGTGTGAACGGATCGTTCAGCGCGCTTTCCAGAGTAACCTTCTCCAGATCAGCCAGTTCTTCAGCGGAGATCTCATCTCTGCTTACATACTGGGGATTCATCGCAGCGACCTGCATCGCGATATTCTTCAGCGCTGTCCTGTTCTCGTCATTGTCAGCTCCGTCAGCAGCAACGATAACGCCGATGTTTCCGCCGCCGTGAATGTAGGAAGCCATAACCTGTCCGGAAGCCTTGTCGATTCTTCTGACGGACATGTTCTCGCCGATCTTCGCAATGAGGGCCGTCAGAGCTTCTCCGACTGTGCTGCCATCGTAAGCCATCGCCTTGAATGCTTCGATGTCGTTGGATTCTGCCTCAAGAGCCAGCTTGGCAAGACCATCTACGAAACCGATGAACTCATCGTTCTTGGCAACGAAGTCTGTTTCGGAGTTGACTTCGACGATCGCAGCAGTCTTTCCGTCTTCTGAGAACGCTGTCTTAACAAGACCCATGGCAGCGATTCTGCCAGCCTTTTTCGCGGCCTTGGACAGACCCTTCTCTCTCAGGACCTCAACGGCCTTATCCAAATCGCCATCAGCCTCGACCAGGGCCTTCTTGCAATCCATCATGCCTGCGCCCGTCATATCGCGCAGTTCTTTTACCATCTTTGCTGTTACAGCCATTGTATTATTCTCCTTTTATGCGTATCTTCGTCTATTCTGATTATTCAGCAGCTTCCTCTGCGGGAGCTTCGCCCTCTTCCACCTTAGCTTCCTCGGCGGCCTCGACGGTCTCCTCAGCAGCGGCTTCCTCAGCCTGAACTTCTTCGCCCTCGTCAAAGCTTTCGCCCTGTCTCGCCTCGATGATGGCGTCAGCCATGCATCCGGAGATCAGCTTGACCGCTCTGATAGCGTCATCGTTAGCCGGGATGATGTAATCCACATCGTCCGGGTCACAGTTGGTGTCCACGATGCCGACAACAGGGATGTTCAGCTTGCGGGCTTCATTGACTGCGATCTTTTCTTTCTTCGGGTCCACGACGAAGATCGCGCCGGGCATTCCCTTCATCTCTTTGATTCCGCCCAGGAACTTCTCCAGCTTGTCATACTCCAGTCTCAGCTTACCGACTTCCTTCTTGGACAGCTTCTCGAATGTTCCATCTTCCTCCATTGCCTGAATGGCATAGAGTCTCTTGATTCTCTGGGAGATGGTCTTGTAGTTGGTGAGCATTCCGCCCAGCCATCTCTGGTTCACGTAGAACATGTCGCATCTCAGGGCCTCATCGTGGATGGCTGCCTGAGCCTGCTTCTTGGTGCCGACGAACAGAATCGGCTTGCCGCTTGCGGCGACTTCCTTCATGAACGCATAGGCCTCATCGATCTTCTTCACTGTCTTCTGCAGGTCGATGATGTAGATCCCGTTTCTCTCGGTGAAGATGTAGGGAGCCATCTTAGGGTTCCATCTGCGAGTCTGATGTCCGAAGTGGACGCCTGCTTCCAGCAGCTGCTTCATTGAAATTACTGACATTCTTTTTCTCCTTTCGGTTTTTTGTCCTTCCACGATACCTCCCTGGATGCAACCTTCTGCACGGATCTTCCGCGACAGCATATTCCTATGACCGTTAAGGCACCGGCACCCCTCCGGCATCGTGTGTAAAATGAAAATTCCCGACGCCGAGACAAATCGACGCCGAGAATAAATATACTATAAAATCATGCCTATTGCAACCGTTATTTTTGGCTTATTTGCACTGTTTTCGCCGGTTTTTCTATTTTCTGCCTTTGCTCTGTCGCAGGTAAGCCTCGAATTCGGATTTCGCCCGGGAAAAGGTGCTTCGGCACAGGGGTATCCGCCCCCCATTGTCCATGATGATCTCATGATATCCGTTCTGCCGCATGGCGCGGATGTGGTCCTTGTTCAGGATGTAGCTCCGGCTGCACTGCAGGAACCGTTCATCCAGCTGCTGCCGCGCCTCCCGGAAGGTTCCGTAGAACAGGTACTCCCCGTCGGTCAGGTGCAGGCGGATCTTTCTGAGCTCGTTCTCCATATACACGATATCCTCCAGCGGGAACGTGTAAACGGAGCGCTTGATCTTCACTGTGAACGTCTTCATACAAAAACACCTCCCTATGGAAACACAGTTTGATTGTCTCATCCCGGAAGGTGTGTTCTGCTATGAAACTCTAACGCGCTCAGGCCTGCTCCTCCGCTTCTCTGTAGGTGATCAGATCCTCAGCGATCTCGTTGGCCGCGATGGAAACCGGCTTATCGATTTCTTCCTCCGTCAGCTTGGGCATACCGTCGATGATGTCTCTGGCTCTCTTCGCCGCCAGGATCACCAGCGTGTATCTGCTGTCTGCTTTGGTTCTGATGGTGTTGATGGATGGATATAACATGTTCTGATCTCCTCCTCGTCCTCTAAGACTCTATCTTTTTGTTCTTTCACTCCGGATGATCTGCTGAACCTCCGTCACGGCCTGCTCCAGGTCCCCGTTGACCACGCGGTGATCATACCGCTCGGAAAGGTCGATTTCCCTCTGCGCTTCTCCAAGTCTTGCGGCCATGGTCTCCTCCGTCTCGGAACCGCGGCCCAGTATCCTGTTTCTGAGTTCCTCCATGGAAGGCGGCAGGATGAAGATCAGCACACACTCCGGGTAATTCTCTCTCACCTGAAAAGCGCCCTGTACATCGATCTCCAGAATAACGTCCAGCCCCTGCTCCAGCCAGTTCACCACCGGCTCACGGGGCGTGCCGTACATCTTCTCACCGTACACCGAAGCATGCTCGAGAAGCCCTCCCGATTCCAGCAGCTCCAAGTACTGCTCCCGGGTGATGAAGAAATACTCTCTGCCATCCACCTCACCCTCCCGGGGAGCACGGGTCGTCACCGAAACCGAAAGACGCAGATCAGGATCTGCCTCCAGAAGTCTCTTGCATATCGTACCCTTACCCGTCCCTGAGGGACCGGAGATGATGAACAGCGTTCCCTTCTTCATGGTCGTTCCTCTACGCGTGCGACGCTTACATCGGCTAATTATTATACCACCGGCCGCGCGAATCATCAAGTGTTGATTTTCAAGTCCGCCGAATCTGTATTCGGCCAGCCGGATCTATTCGATGTTCTGCACCTGTTCCCTGATCTTTTCGATCTCGCTCTTCGCTTCCAGCATCCTGGAGGTGATCTCCAGATCGTTGGCCTTGGACCCGATGGTGTTGGCCTCCCGGTTCATTTCCTGGACGAGGAAGTCCAGTTTCTTGCCGATGGGACCCTTTGCTTCAGTGAGGATCTCCTTCAGCTGCTTCATGTGGCTGTCCAGGCGCACCAGTTCTTCCGTGATGTTGGCCTTGTCGGCAAAGATCGCCGCTTCCGTCAGGATCCTGTCCTCCGGGATCTCAACGGAGCCGTCGAGGAGTTCACTG
The DNA here is from genome assembly GCA_902766185.1 of uncultured Eubacteriales bacterium. GTDB lineage: Bacteria > Bacillota > Clostridia > Peptostreptococcales > Anaerovoracaceae > Lentihominibacter. The sequence continues at coordinate 2,635 of CACXCQ010000060.1, read as the reverse complement.
ATCCGGTCGTTGAGCTTCTGCACGTACTCTTTGGCGACCTGAGGCGCGCGTTCTTCGATGCTGCTCACGATCCCCCGGATGATCTCTCCGCGCTGCAGAAGATCCTCAGCAAGCCGCTGCCCTTCGGTGATGCGCATATCATCGTTAGCCCGGGCAGCCTGTCTCACCGCTTCGCAGATCACGTTGAGGATCTCCTCCTCATCCTCCACATCGGGGACGGTCTTCATCACGTCCGGCATGGAAGAGAGCAGCTGGATATCGATCTCTCCTCCCAGCTGGTAGGTCTCCTTGAGCAACCGAAGGTTCTCCAGATACTGCTCTGCCACAGGTGTGTTCAGACGAACCGTGACATCTGCCTCAGAAAGACTCTCGAAGATCACCGACACCTCGGCCTTGCCTCTGCGGATCTTTTCCTTGACGATGCTCCGCACCGTATCCTCCGCAAAAGAATACCTCTTGGGCATCTTCACCGTTACATCCGCGTATCTGTGATTCACCGTCCGGATCTCAGCAGTGACGCTGCGTTTTCCGTCGGAATACTCTCCCCGGCCGAAGCCGGTCATGCTTTTTACCATATGATTTCTCCATTTCCATGGTCTTTTGTGATACTATACCTATTGTAATGAAGTTTAGGTTAAAGCACAAGGGGTTAACGTATGTCATTTGACGGAATGGTCACCTGCGCCTGCGCAGAAGAACTCCGGCAGCAGCTGCTGCTGGGTAAAATCGAAAAGATCTACCAGCCTCAGCCAGAACAGCTGCTGCTGAGCATCCACACCCGGCAGGGGCGGCGCAGACTCTTCATGTCCGCGGCTGGAAACCACTCCGCCGTCTATCTCGTGGAGGAAACGCCGGAGAATCCCGTCACTCCCCCGGTGTTCTGCATGGTGATGCGAAAGCATCTGGGCGCCGCCCGCATCGTGGATATCCAGCAGCACGAGAATGACCGCATCCTGGAGATCACGCTGGAGACCGTTGACGAAATGGGGTTTTCCGTCAACCGGAAGATCGTCGTAGAGATCATGGGAAAACACAGCAATATCCTGCTTTTGGACATGGGCACGGGGCGGATCATCGACAGCATCAAGCACGTTTCCATCGATGTGAATCGGGCCAGGCAGATCCTGCCGGGGAAGGACTACGAATATCCTCCCGCCCAGCACAAGACTCCCTTCACCCTCGTTACCAGCGAGCAGATCGCCTCTATGATCACCAACCAGCTGCAGCCGGAGCGGGATCTTCTCGACGGGATCCAGGGCATTTCTCCGGCTCTTGCACAGACCCTGGCTATGGCCGGCTTTGACGGTGATCAGGCGCAGGGTACGCCCTTCGATCCGTCCCTGGCCTATTCCGCTCTGCAGGAGATGGTCAGTGCCATCCGGGAGCACCGCACCTCGCCAGTGGTCTACCTGAACGAGGATGACCAGCCAGCCGACTTCCACATCACCCCCCTGGCCCTTTACGAGAACGATCCGGGGTACCACTCCCTGAGCTTCGACAGCCTAAGCCAGGCGGCTCGCTACTATTTCGTCCACCGGGAGTCCTCCAACACCATCCGGCAGAAGTCCAACGATCTTCAGCGGGTCATCCGCAGCGCTCTGGACAAGCAAAAGCTGAAGCTGCAAAGGCTGAACACAGACCTTCAGAAGGCGGAAAAAGCCGATAAATACCGGCTTTACGGGGAACTGCTCACGGCGAATCTGCATCAGGTGAAGCAGAGCGATGAGAAGGTCACCCTGACCAGCTACTATGACGGCAGCCAGGTGACGATCCCTCTGGATCCTCGCTATCCTCCCTCCCGCAACGCCCAGAACTACTTCAAGAAGTACGCCAAAGCCAGGACTGCCCTCAGGGAGAAGGCCGTCCAGGTGGAGCAGACCACGGCGGAGATCGACTACCTGGAATCCGAGCTGGCCTTTGCGGAGCAGGCCAGGTCTCTGGACGAGCTTTCCCTGATCCGCACTGAACTGGTGGACGCCGGGGTGATCCGCTTCCGGAAGAAGCAGAAGAATGCTCCCCGAAAGAAGAACAAGCCATCGCCCTGGTCCTATACCCTTTCCTCCGGCAGGACTGTTCTGGCCGGACGAAACAACCAGGAGAACGACTGGCTCACCCTGAAACGCGCCGCGGGAACGGACCTGTGGTTCCATACCAAGGATATACCGGGAAGCCACGTGATCCTTCTCCTGGACCGTGAGGAGCCGACCGATCAGGATCTTCTGGAGGCCGCGCAGATCGCTGCCTGGCACAGCAAGGGCAGCAGCTCCGCCAATGTGCCTGTGGACTACACCAAGGTCCGCCACGTAAAAAAACCAGCCGGAGCACGCCCCGGCATGGTTATCTTCACGCATAACAGAACATTATATGTGGACCCGAAACTGCCGGAGTGACCGGCAGTTTTTTCATTCCGGCAGGATCGCCGGACCGGCGGCTTCCTCAGATCGACTCGATGAACTCGATCATCCGTTCGATGACCTCATCCCCATTGCTCTCCGGGCCGCCGTTGTGGATCTCGTGATAAAGACCAGGCCATTCGATGAACTCCACTTTGTCTCCCTGCTTGCTAAGACGGGCAGCCAGCACGCGGCTCGCCTGCACATCGCAGATGTTGTCTTCACCGCCGTGCATCAGCATC
>CACXCQ010000059.1 GCA_902766185.1 uncultured Eubacteriales bacterium | reverse complement strand
CTGTCCGGACTTCTGGGCACGACGAAACCCGAGGAGGATCAGAGCGTCAACGGCAACCAGCTGATCAGCACTCTTCTGTCTCTGATGTAATGCCGGTGCGGCAAAGGGTTCGGCTACTGGTGTGGCGCCGGAACCCGAGCCGCAGGAAAGGAACGATCCCATGGAAAAAGAAGCGATTTTTACCAATGATGTAATACTGAAGTGGCTGCAGTATTTTGCGGAGAACACCCCCATCGATCTGGAGCAGATCAAGATGATGGATGTCACCAAGAAGAACATGAACATCATTCCCACCGTGGAATCCCACAAGGCGGTGCTCGCCTTTGTGGAGGCGGGGGATACCGAGGTGTTCTACCGGATGTGGAATGCCGGCCTTGGCGAAGTGGAGGTCTGGTACAACGAGGGCTCCGACCCGGAGGGTGAGATCAAGCATGATGACGTGCGGTTCATGATCGACCGGGGCATCAACGCCTCCGCCGGCATGCTGCTGGTGAACCCCAACGCCGTCAGCACCAATAAGAGCGGGCTCGGGGACGTGACCATGCGCCCCGCGTCCAAGCAGGTGGGCAACGAGATCCGGAACATCATCCTGAGCAAGATGCGCATCGACGTCGAGGATACCATCTGCGTTGTGGGCGGCGAAGTCATCGCTATCGACGCGGCGTTCCGGGCCAGTGAGGGAACCATCCTGGCGGTGGAATACAACGGCAAGCAGCGGGCAGCGCTGGAAGATAACGTGGAGTACTACGACCTGAGAAACGTCAGGATCCTGGACCGGGTGGACGAGGAACACCTGGCGGGTTATCCGGCTCCGGCCATCGCCTTCATCGTGGCTTCCGCAAGCCTGAATCAGGAGATCGACTGCCTGATGAAGCTGAACCCGAACATCATCCTCGTGGTCTACACCCTGGACTTCACCGAGGCCGGCAGACTGAAAGATCTGTTCGACGCGAAGGGAATCAAGGACGCGGAGGTCATCCGCATCGGCATCGACCGGCTGGGACCGGGCAACACCTTCGATCGCGAGCCGGCTCCGTGGATCGTTTCCGGCAGGATCGAGAAGGACTGACCAGCTTTTGCGCGGACCGCGCAAAGGCAGGGCGGGCGCAGCAGCGGACAACATAGCATACGATAAGACAAAAAGGAGGAGTGGCGCGGTTCTCGCGCCGGGCTTAATACATGAAAGCGATCATTACGGTCATCGGAAAAGATCAGGTGGGCATTATGTACGGGGTATCCGGAGTGCTCAGCGAACTGAACGTGAACATTGAGGACGTCACCCAGACCATCATGCAGGAGTACTTCACCATGCTCATGCTGGTGCGCATCGATGAGACGCAGACAGGGTTTGGGGAACTGAAGACGGCGCTGGAGGAGCTGGGCAAGGAAAAAGGTCTGTCCATCCGGATCCAGAAGGAAGAAATCTTCGACACCATGCATAAGATCTAGGAGGGGACCATGGCAATCTACAAAGACGTACTGGAAACCATCCACATGCTGGAGAAGGAGAACCTGGACATCCGGACGACCACCATGGGAATATCCCTGCTGGACTGCTTTGGGAGAGACCACCGGACGGCGGCGGCGCGGGTGTACGACAAGATCACCCGGCTGGCGAAGGATCTGGTGCCGGTGGCGAATGCCGTGGGTGAGGAGTACGGGATCCACATCGTCAACAAGCGGATCTCCGTAACGCCCATCGCCCTGGCCAACGCCCGGAAACAGGAGGACTGGCTGCTTTACGCCAAAGCGCTGGACCACGCCGCCAAGGATGTGGGCGTGGATATCATCGGCGGGTTTTCGGCGCTGGTGCACAAAGGCTGTACCCACAGCGACGAGACCTTCATCGATGCGATCCCCTATGCGCTGGCGGAGACCGACAACATGTGCGCCAGCATAAACCTGGGCTCCACCAAGTCCGGGATCAACATGGACGCGGTGAAAAAAATGGGCCCCATGATCAGGAAGACGGCTTACCTGACCCGGGACAACAACAGCTTCGGCTGCGCCAAGTTCGTTGCCTTTGCCAACGCGGTGGAGGACAACCCCTTCATGGCCGGGGCGTTCCACGGAGTCGGTGAAGCGGAAAACGTGATCAACGTGGGCGTCAGCGGACCCGGAGTGGTGCGCACTGCCTTGCAGGGGATGGACGGCGCGTCCATGGATGAGATCGCGGAGGTCATCAAGCAGACCGCCTTCAAGATCACCCGGGCGGGCCAGCTCATCGGCCGCGAGGTCAGCAGCCGGCTGGGGATCCCCTTCGGGATCCTGGATCTTTCCCTGGCGCCGACCCCGGCGCTGGGAGACAGCGTGGCGGAGATCCTGGAGGTCATGGGACTGGAGCGGTGCGGAGCCCACGGCAGCACAGCCGCCCTGGCCATGCTCACCGACGCAGTCAAAAAAGGCGGCATCATGGCCTCGGGCCACGTGGGAGGTCTTTCCGGCGCATTCATCCCCGTCAGCGAGGACAACCGGATGATCGCGGCAGTGGAGGACGGCTGCCTGACCTTTGATAAACTGGAAGCCATGACCAGCGTCTGCTCCGTCGGACTGGACATGATCGCCATTCCGGGGGACACGCCGGAGGAGACCATTTCCGCCATGATCGCGGACGAGGCGGCCATCGGCGTCATCAACAATAAGACGACGGCGGTCCGGGTGATCCCGGTCTACGGCATGAAAGCCGGAGACAAAGTGGATTGGGGCGGACTTTTCGGTTCGGCTCCGATCATGGAGGTCAACGGGTTCGATACCGGCGGATTCATCGGCAGAGGAGGACGCATCCCCGCGCCGGTGCATTCCTTCAAAAACTGATCGGGCGCCGATCGGGCAGTGGCGGAGATCCCGCGGAAAATCGTCGGATAACGCCGGATTCTCCATGCAATGAACACAGAACTGTAGTAGAATACCATGGACGGCCTGCAGAGAATGCGCAGGCCGCCGGAAGAGAGACGCGATGAAAAAGATCCTGGTCAGTGAATGCCTGTACGGCGGCAGGGCCGTCCGTTACGACGGCGCGGAGAAAGCCTGCGACCATCCTGTTTTTCGAAAATGGAAAAAGCAGGGCAGGCTGATTCCCGTATGTCCGGAGATCCTCGGGGGTCTGCCGGTGCCCAGGGAAGAGGCGCAGCTGCAGGGGGATCAGGTGATCACCCGCAGCGGAAACGACGTAACGGAGAACTATGTCCGCGGGGCTGAGGAGGCGCTGCGGATCGCAACAGAAAAGGACGTGATCTGCTGCGTCATGAAGGAGGGAAGCCCCTCCTGCGGCAGCAGCGAGATCCACGATGGAAGCTTCACGGGGACGAAGATCCCCGGGGAGGGCCTTGCCACGGGCTATCTGAGGGCCTGCGGCTTCGAGGTCTTCTCGGAAGAGGAGATCGAGGACGCGGCGGCCTTCGTGGCAGCCAACGAACGATAGAACAGCACTGGAAGAGAGGAGAAAGCAATGGCCTATTTTTATGAGGAACCGTCAAGAACCTTCAACGAGTATCTGCTGATACCGGGATATTCATCCGCGGAGTGCCGGGTGGAGAACGTTTCCCTGAAGACACCGGTGGTGAAGTACAGCAAAGGAGAGGAACCGGCTCTTACCATGAACATCCCCATGACGTCAGCCATCATGCAGGCGGTCTCCGGAGACCAGCTGGCCATTGCCCTGGCCAAGGAAGGCGGCATATCCTTCATCTTTGGATCCCAGCCCGTCGAGAGCCAGGCGGAAATGGTGCGCCGGGTCAAGAACCACAAGGCGGGATTCGTCAGAAGCAACACCAACATCCGGCCTGACCAGACTTTGCGGGAACTGCTGGAGCTGAAGGAGCGGACAGGCCACTCCACCACAGCGGTCACCGAAGACGGAACGTCGGAAGGCAAGATGGTGGGTCTGGTCACCAGCAGGGACTACCGGGTGAGCCGGATGGATCCCGAGACGAAGATCAGCGAGTTCATGACGCCCTTCGACAAACTGGTGCACGCCAAGGAAGGCGTCACCCTCAGCGAAGCCAACGACATGCTCTGGGATTACAAGCTCAACGCGCTGCCGGTGGTGGACGATGAGCAAAGGCTGGCCTACTTCGTTTTCCGCAAGGACTACGATACCCACAAGGAATACAAGGATGAGCTGCTGGATGAGAACAAGCGCTACGTGGTTGGCGCGGGCGTGAACACCAGGGATTATGAGGAACGGATCCCGGCGCTGGTGGAGGCCGGCGCGGACGTTCTGTGCATCGACTCCTCAGAGGGCTACTCTCAGTGGCAGGCCGAGACGCTGGCCTTCGTGCGGGAGAAGTACGGCGATGAAGTGAAGATCGGCGCGGGCAACGTGGTGGACGGAGAAGGATTCCGTTACCTGGCGGAGGCCGGCGCGGACTTCGTCAAGATCGGCATCGGCGGCGGTTCCATCTGCATTACCAGAGAGCAGAAGGGCATCGGCCGTGGACAGGCCTCAGCAGTCATCGATGTGGCGAAGGCGAGAAACGAATACTATGAGGAGACCGGGATCTACGTTCCCATCTGTTCGGACGGCGGCATCGTCTACGACTATCACATGACGCTGGCCCTGGCCATGGGTGCGGACTTCCTGATGCTGGGCCGGTATTTCTCCCGGTTCGACGAGTCTCCCACCAACCGTTTGAACATCAACGGAACATACGTGAAGGAGTACTGGGGTGAAGGCTCAGCAAGAGCCAGAAACTGGCAGCGGTACGATTTGGGCGGAGACGCCAGAATGAAGTTCGAGGAGGGCGTGGATTCCTACGTGCCTTACGCGGGACCCCTCAGCGACAACGTGCGCCAGTCCCTGCTCAAGGTGAAATCCACCATGTGCAACTGCGGAACCATGACGATCCGGGAGCTGCAGGAGAACGCGAAGATCACGCTGGTGTCCGCCACCAGTATCGTGGAAGGCGGCGCTCATGACGTGATCCTCAAGGATACGGCACCAAGCAGCAACAACAGATAGAGCAAAAGGGAGGGAAAAGACGATGAACGTGAAGATGAAAACGATCCTCGGCCTCAGCGTCGCCGTGATGATGATCTTCGGGATGGCGGCACTGACCGGCTGCGGCAAGAAGGGGGATTCGAAGCCCACTTCGGAGACCACAACGGAGGCCACCACCACAGAGGAGACCACGACGACAGAAGAAACCACGAAGGAGAAAACGGCGAACGATCTTTACGCCGATAAGCTGGACGCTCTCATCGACGAATACGGCAGCGTCAACTGCGGCAGACTGATCGATCTGGACGGCAGCGGCACACCGGAGATGGTCATCTTCAGAGGTTCTGCGCCCAGCTTCACCTGCGAGATCTACACCATCGAGAATGGCAAGGCGGTGAACGTCTACGAGAAGAGCTTCTCGGGACTGCGGTACTGGCAGTCCGACGCGTCCTATGAAGTGTGGATCAACGAAAGTGTCAGCCCCACCACCATCGTACTCTTCGATTCCTCCGATGAGTGGAAGGAAGACGTGGTCTATGCCGTGAGCATGAGCGGCGGCGGCACATCCACCAAGGAACTGAAGGCGGTAGCCGACGGCGAGCCGGATACTCCGGACTGGTCGGAGTGCGAGTGCTCCATCAACGGGGAGACCGTTTCCGGCAGCGACTACGGCGTGGAGCGCGACCGCCTGCAGACGGGCGCGGACGAGATCAACCCCGCATCCTCCGACGTGGACAGCCTCAGGGCAGCCCTCAGCGAGTAGGGCGCGCGGCCGGAACGGACGAAATATATCAACGAAAGGACATAACGCTGAATGATACAGCTTCGTAATGTATCGAAATTCTATTACAGCAAGGGAATGATCGCCAGCGGAATCTCCAAGGTCAATCTTGATTTTGACCTTGGAGAATTTGTCGTTATTACCGGTGAATCCGGAAGCGGCAAAACCACCCTGCTCAACGTCATCTCCGGACTGGACTCCTACGAAGAAGGTGAGATGTACATCAACGGGGAGGAGACCAGCCATTACCTTGCGGCGGATTTCGAAGAATACCGCAAAAAATATATCGGGAACATATTCCAGAACTTCAATCTGGTCAACAGCTATACCGTCTACCAGAACATCGAGCTGATCCTGCTCATCAACGGATACAGCAAGGAGCAGATCCAGCGCAGGGTGGATGAGATCATCGACCGGGTAGGGCTGACGGCTTTCCGTAAGACCAAGGTGTCCAAGCTGTCCGGCGGACAGCGGCAGCGCGTTTCCATCGCCAGAGCTCTGGCCAAGGACACGGACATCATCGTGGCGGACGAGCCCACGGGCAATCTGGACAGCGAATCCGCGCAGGGCGTGGTGAGCCTGCTCAGCGAGATCGCCCGGGACAAGCTGGTCATCGTGGTCACCCATAACTATGAACAGTTCGAAGCCTATGCCACCAGACGGGTCAAGATGCACGACGGCAAGGTCGTTGAGAATGTGATCATTCAACCGACCCAGCCGCCTGCCGGACACCAGTCCGGCAGCGCCGGCGGTATCGCCGGCGGCAGCGTGCTGCGGCTGGGCGTGCGGAACACCTTCAACATCTTTTATAAATTCCTGCTTTTGCTGATGGTGTTCCTGTTCCTT